>NZ_CP085237.1:0-35000 GCF_044809035.1 Sutcliffiella horikoshii
ATGAAAAATATTTCTGATCTGTGGGTCAAAGCATTAAATCAGATAGAGAAAAAGATAAGCAAACCAAGCTTTGAGACATGGTTGAAGAGTACCAAAGCCCATTCATTGCAGGGAGATAATCTTGTCATCACTGCACCGAATGATTTTGCACGTGACTGGCTTGAGTCCAGGTATTCCGGTCTTATCGGGGAAACCATCTCTGATATCACTGGGGAAGAGTTATCTATTAAATTTATTATTCCTCAAAATCAAACAGATGAAGAGTTGGAGTTAAAGACTCCTCCTGCAAAAATGAGAAAAGACGATGATATGATCGAAATTCCGCAAAATATGCTGAATCCGAAGTACACATTCGACACTTTCGTCATCGGTTCTGGAAACAGGTTTGCCCATGCTGCCTCTTTGGCAGTGGCAGAAGCCCCTGCGAAAGCCTATAATCCGCTTTTTATTTACGGGGGAGTAGGATTAGGCAAAACCCACTTAATGCATGCAATCGGCCATTATGTGATTGAGCATAATCCAGCAGCAAAGGTGGTCTATTTATCATCTGAAAAATTCACCAATGAGTTCATTAATTCCATCCGTGACAACAAGGCTGTCGATTTTCGCAATAAATATCGAAATGTCGATGTGTTGCTTATTGATGATATTCAGTTCCTTGCCGGAAAAGAACAAACACAAGAGGAATTTTTCCATACATTTAATACACTGCATGAAGAAAGCAAGCAGATTGTCATCTCCAGCGACAGACCTCCAAAAGAGATTCCGACATTGGAAGACCGCCTAAGATCCCGTTTTGAGTGGGGACTGATCACAGACATCACACCGCCGGATTTAGAAACTCGCATCGCCATCTTACGAAAGAAGGCAAAAGCGGAAGGGCTAGATATTCCAAATGAAGTAATGCTTTACATTGCCAATCAAATTGATTCGAATATTCGAGAACTCGAGGGGGCGCTCATTCGAGTGGTGGCCTATTCCTCTTTGATCAATAAGGATATTAATGCTGATTTGGCGGCAGAAGCACTGAAGGATATCATTCCAAGCTCCAAGCCTAGAGTCGTGACCATTCATGATATTCAACGGACCGTTGGCGAAGAGTACAATGTGAAATTAGAGGATTTTAAAGCAAAGAAACGAACAAAATCTGTTGCTTTTCCTCGACAAATAGCCATGTACTTATCTAGAGAACTTACGGACTATTCCTTGCCTAAAATTGGAGAGGAGTTCGGAGGGCGTGACCATACGACGGTTATTCATGCTCATGAGAAAATTTCCAACCTAGTAAAAACAGATACCATGCTGCAAAGGCAAATAGAAGCAATTGCCAATATGCTGAAAAGTTAATCAGGAGATAAATAGAGCACTAGTGGAAACTGTGTATAAGTGGTACAAGGTTAAACACAGGTTATTCACATGTGGATATCTACTCTTTGTAACAGAAAAGGGACTTATCCACATAATCACAGCCCCTACTATTACTTCTACTAGTTTTTTATTAATAAAATATATAAATAGACCTGCCCACTAAGGAGGATTACGATGAAATTTATTATCCAACGCGACAAGCTGGTTCAAAGCGTTCAAGATGTACTGAAAGCCGTCTCTTCCCGAACAACTATTCCAATTTTGACTGGAATAAAAATCGTCGCGACAGAAGAAGGTGTTACCCTTACAGGAAGTGACTCCGATATCTCTATCGAATCTTTTATTCCTTGTGAAGAAGATGGATCGGAAAATGTAGAAGTAAAAACAGCTGGAAGTGTCGTGCTGCAAGCTCGCTTTTTTAGTGAGATCATTAAAAAACTTCCTATGGATACTGTCGAAATGGAAGTACAAAGCCAATATGTGACAACCATTCGTTCTGGAAAATCGGAATTCAATTTAAATGGCCAGGATGCTGCAGAATATCCGCATTTGCCACAAGTAGAGGAACAAAACGTATTCCGTGTTCCAACAGATCTCTTGAAAAATATTATTCGACAAACAGTATTTGCAGTGTCCACCTCAGAAACACGCCCTATCTTGACAGGTGTAAACTGGAAGCTTGAAAATCACGAACTTACCTGTATTGCAACAGATAGCCATCGCTTGGCTTTACGCAAAGCAAAGGTGGATGCGGAGAATGACATTACGTGCAATGTCGTGATTCCCGGTAAGAGCCTGAATGAATTAAATAAAATTCTAGATGATACGAACGAGCTGCTTGATATCGTCGTGACCGAGAACCAAGTTTTATTTAAAGCAAAAAACATTCTTTTCTTCTCTCGTCTGCTTGATGGGAACTATCCGGATACTTCCCGATTGATTCCTGCAGAAAGTAAAACCGATATCACTGTCACAACAAAAGATTTCCTTCAGGCGATCGACCGTGCGAGCCTTCTTGCAAGAGAGGGACGTAACAATGTCGTAAAGCTTGCTACTCTAGAGTCTGATACGCTTGAAGTTTCCTCCAATTCCCCTGAAGTCGGGAAAGTAGTGGAACAAGTGCAAAGCAACTCCATTGATGGAGAAGAGTTGAAAATTTCTTTTAGCGCAAAATATATGATGGATGCTTTAAAAGCTTTAGAAGGAAATGAGATCCTAATCAATTTCACTGGTGCGATGAGGCCGTTTGTGATTAAAACATTACATGATGATTCCATGCTTCAATTGATTCTGCCAGTCAGAACGTATTAATAAACATAGACTTAGAAAGCTGCTAGTGACCATTCCTAGTGGCTTTCTTTTCTATATGGAGAAGTTCTAGTACAATAGGAAATAGAGAATAAGGGAATGGTAAAAGAAAGATGATGATCCATCACCCTAAAAAGAAAGCGAGCGCGAAATAATGACAGAAATTCAAATTTCAACAGAAATGATTACCCTTGGACAATTCTTAAAGTTAGCCGATGTCATCCAGTCAGGCGGGATGGCAAAATGGTTTCTTTCAGAATATGAAGTGAAAGTGAACGGAGAACTTGAAGACAGAAGAGGAAGAAAGCTGAAAGTGCAGGATGTAATAGAAATAGACGGTCATGGAAAATATGTCGTTGTTTCTTGATGAGTTGGTGATACGGATTGTATATTGAAGAATTGACGTTAAGACACTATCGCAATTATGAAAGCTTGCATGCCGTATTTGAAAACGGTGTGAATGTCATTTTAGGAGAGAACGCACAAGGAAAGACCAATGTGATGGAATCTATCTATGTATTGGCAATGGCAAAATCACACAGAACGTCCAATGATAAAGATCTTATCAGATGGGACGAAGAGTATGGTAAAATAGAAGGCAGGATACATAAACGGAATGGACCGTTGCCGCTGCAACTAGTCATAAGCAAAAAAGGGAAAAAAGCAAAGATCAACCATATAGAACAAAACAAATTAAGTCAGTATATCGGAAATATGAATATCGTCATGTTTGCACCGGAGGATCTTACTCTTGTAAAAGGGAGTCCTCAGGTGAGACGGCGTTTTATAGATATGGAACTTGGGCAAGTGTCACCTCGGTACATGCACGATTTATCGAGATACCAAAAAGTCCTTCAGCAGCGCAATCATTACTTAAAGCAATTACAGACGAGAAAACAAAAAGATGAGACGATGTTGTTGGTGTTGACAGAACAACTTATCGAATTGGCTGCGAGCGTGACGGAAAAGAGGCAGGAGTTTGTCCAATTGCTGCAAAGCTGGGCTCAGCCAATTCATAAAAGCATCAGCCGTAATCTAGAGGAATTGACTATTATCTACAAACCGTCCATTGATTATGTATCAGAAACAACAAACTTGTCGAAAATGATAGAAGCATATAACGAAAAGTTTGATAAAATAAAAGATAGAGAAATTGAAAGAGGCGTGACGCTATTTGGGCCACATCGTGATGATTTGCTCTTTCAAGTGAACGGAAAAGATGTTCAGACATTTGGATCACAAGGACAACAGCGCACGACAGCACTTTCGCTGAAGCTTGCAGAAATAGATCTCATTCACTCTGTAGTAGGGGAATATCCCATACTGCTCCTTGATGACGTATTATCTGAGCTGGATGATTATCGACAGTCCCATCTCTTAAACACCATTCAGGGAAAGGTCCAAACCTTTGTTACGACAACGAGTGTGGACGGAATCGATCATCAAACGCTGAAACAAGCGGCTACATATGAGGTAGTCTCAGGTACGATCAAGAAACGAAATTGAGGTGAAGGCTCATGTATTTGCATATTGGAGAAGAAGTGATGGTGCGCGCTTCTAAAATCATTGCTATTTTAGATCGAAGGCTCTTGCAATCCGACTGGAAAGATACCCTGCCTGAAGTAGCGGACAAATCCATCAAAAATATCAGTAAACATGACGTCAAATCAATCGTGATTACCGAAGAAAACATATACCTTTCTCCCTTGGCCTCAACAACCTTGAAAAAAAGAATGGATGCCTCGATGGAGGAGTTCCTCTATTAGAGAACCAGCCTGTTATAGATGCGATTGTTGCTCAAAAGGACAACCAGTCTATTGTGTAGAAATAAAAAGTGAAGGTGATAGATATGACGATGGACCAAAAAGAATTGCAAGAAAACAGCTATGATGAGAGTAATATACAGGTGCTGGAAGGCCTTGAAGCCGTAAGAAAGCGACCAGGTATGTACATTGGTTCCACCAGTGCCAAAGGATTGCACCACTTGGTGTGGGAGATTGTCGATAACAGTATCGATGAAGCATTGGCGGGATATTGCTCTGAGATCAATGTTACCGTTGAAAAAGATAACAGCATTACGGTTAAAGATAACGGCCGCGGTATTCCAGTCGGAATTCATGAAAAAATGGGCCGTCCGGCAGTAGAAGTAATCATGACCGTACTTCATGCGGGCGGAAAATTTGGCGGTGGCGGTTATAAAGTATCAGGAGGTCTGCACGGGGTTGGAGCATCCGTTGTAAACGCCCTTTCCTCTGAGCTTAAGATCTTTGTCCATCGCGACGGCAAAATCCATTACCAGCAATTTAATAAAGGGGTACCGCATGAGGACCTTAAAATAATCGGCGAAACAGAAGTTACAGGAACGATTATTCATTTTGTTCCCGATGAAGAGATTTTCACTGAAACAAAGGAATATGACTACGATACGTTAGCACACCGTCTACGTGAGCTTGCGTTCTTAAATAAAGGCATACGGATCACCATTGAAGATAAGCGTGAAGAAACACCGAAAAAAAATGAATATTACTACGAGGGCGGTATCGCTTCTTATGTAGAGCATTTGAACCGTACCAAAGAAGTCATTCATGAAGAAGTTGTATTTGTGGAGGGAGAAAAGGACGGAATCTCCATCGAAGTGGCACTGCAGTATAATGACAGTTATACAAGCAATCTATACTCTTTTGCCAACAACATCAGCACCTATGAAGGTGGTACCCATGAATCAGGTTTTAAAACGGCATTAACGAGAGTAATCAATGACTATGCCCGTAAAAACAATATTTTCAAAGATGCTGACAGCAATTTAACTGGGGAAGATGTTCGAGAAGGCTTGACGGCTATCGTTTCCATCAAGCATCCAGATCCACAATTTGAAGGGCAGACCAAAACTAAATTAGGAAACAGTGAAGCAAGAACGGTTACTGATTCTGTTTTTACAGAGAAATTTGAAGGATTCCTTCTTGAGAATCCATCTGCAGCCAGAAAAATTGTGGAAAAAGGCTTAATGGCTTCCCGTGCTAGAATGGCAGCCAAAAAAGCAAGGGAACTTACCAGAAGGAAGAGTGCATTGGAAATCTCCAGTCTTCCTGGGAAATTGGCAGACTGCTCCTCTAAAGATCCTGCTATTAGCGAAATATATGTGGTAGAGGGAGATTCTGCGGGTGGATCGGCGAAACAAGGACGAGACCGCCACTTCCAGGCTATCCTGCCTTTGCGTGGGAAAATCATAAACGTAGAGAAGGCGCGTCTTGATAAAATTTTATCCAATAATGAGGTCCGTGCGATCATCACTGCCCTTGGAACCGGAATCGGCGAGGATTTTGACATTTCCCGTGCCCGTTATCATAAGATCGTGATCATGACGGATGCCGATGTCGACGGCGCACACATTCGTACGCTACTGTTGACATTCTTCTACCGTTACATGCGCCAGATCATTGAACATGGATACATCTACATTGCCCAGCCGCCTCTTTACAAGATACAGCAGGGTAAGAAGATTGAGTACGCTTATAACGACCGTCAGCTTGAAGAGATTCTTGCGACCATGTCCGATCAACCAAAAGCCGGTATCCAGCGCTATAAAGGATTAGGGGAGATGAACCCTGAGCAGCTATGGGAAACGACGATGGACCCTGTATCTAGAACGTTGTTGCAGGTAAGCCTGCAAGACGCAATCGAAGCGGATGAAACGTTTGAAATTCTAATGGGTGATAAAGTAGAGCCGAGAAGGAACTTTATCCAAGATAATGCCCGTTATGTGAAAAATCTGGATATCTAACCTAAGAATCCAATAAAAAAAGCAGGGTAGTGTCATGCTATCCTGTCTTTTACATAGAGAAGAGCGAAAGCGAATGTAGTCATGAACTCACATTTCGCAAGGAGGTTCGTTATTATGTCTGAGAGGTCCTCAGTTAAAGAAATAAATATCAGTCAAGAAATGAGAACATCATTCCTAGACTATGCCATGAGTGTTATCGTATCCCGTGCCCTGCCGGATGTACGGGACGGATTAAAACCTGTACACCGCCGTATTTTATATGCGATGAACGATTTGGGTATGACATCCGATAAGGCTTATAAGAAATCCGCCCGTATCGTTGGGGAAGTTATCGGTAAGTACCATCCTCATGGTGACTCCGCCGTTTATGACACGATGGTACGTATGGCACAGAACTTTAACTTCCGTTACATGCTGATCGACGGGCACGGAAACTTCGGATCTGTCGATGGGGACGCTGCAGCGGCAATGCGTTATACCGAAGCAAGAATGTCGAAGATCTCCATGGAGATTCTTCGCGATATCAATAAAGATACCATTGACTACCAAGATAACTATGATGGTTCTGAGAGAGAGCCGATTGTATTGCCAGCACGTTTTCCAAACTTGCTTGTAAACGGTGCTTCTGGGATCGCAGTAGGAATGGCAACCAATATTCCACCTCATCAATTGGGGGAAATCATCGACGGAGTGCTTGCAGTAAGTAAGGACCCTGACATTACCATTCCCGAGTTAATGGAAATCATTCCTGGACCGGACTTTCCTACAGCTGGACAAATCCTGGGCAGAAGCGGTATCAGAAGAGCCTATGAAACGGGGCGCGGCTCCATCACTGTCCGTGCAAAAGTGGAAATTGAAACAAAGCCAAACGGCAGAGAAGTTATCCTTGTTCACGAACTTCCTTACCAGGTTAATAAAGCAAAGCTAATTGAAAAAATCGCGGACCTTGTTCGTGATAAGAAAATAGAAGGCATCTCTGACTTGCGTGATGAATCAGACCGTAATGGTATGCGAGTCGTCATGGAAGTTAAAAAAGACGCTAATGCTAATGTCCTTTTAAATAACTTATATAAACAGACTTCCCTTCAAACAAGCTTTGGTATCAACCTGCTAGCGCTAGTTAACGGTGAACCGAAAGTATTAAACTTGAAACAATGTCTGTACTATTACCTGGAACATCAAAAAGTAGTAATCAAGCGCCGTACGGCATTCGAATTGCGTAAAGCGGAAGCAAGAGCACACATCTTAGAAGGTCTGCGTATTGCCTTAGATCACTTGGATGCTGTTATCACCTTGATCCGCAGTTCCCAAACGGCTGACATTGCCAGAGAAGGCTTGATGACCGAATTCTCTCTATCTGAGAAACAAGCACAAGCTATTTTAGATATGCGTCTGCAACGTCTAACAGGTTTAGAGCGCGAAAAGATAGAAGAAGAATACCAAGGGCTCATGCAGCTTATTGCTGAACTGAAAGCAATCCTTGCAGATGAAGAAAAAGTACTTGAAATTATCCGTGAGGAACTAATAGAAGTAAAAGAACGTTTTAATGACACCCGCCGTACAGAGATTATGGCTGGCGGTTTTGAAAACATCGAGGACGAGGACTTGATTCCACGTTCCAATGTCGTGATTACCCTTACACATAATGGCTATATCAAGCGTCTGCCCCTTTCTACGTATCGC
This sequence comes from Sutcliffiella horikoshii, assembly GCF_044809035.1. Taxonomy (GTDB): domain Bacteria; phylum Bacillota; class Bacilli; order Bacillales; family Bacillaceae_I; genus Sutcliffiella_A; species Sutcliffiella_A horikoshii_G. The sequence goes on from NZ_CP085237.1 coordinate 8,141, forward strand.
AGTCAGCGAAGAGGAGGCCGTGGAATCCAAGGGATGGGAACCAACGAAAATGACTTTGTTGAACATCTATTGACCACATCCACTCACGACACACTTTTATTCTTTACAAACAAAGGGAAAGTGTACCGTGCAAAAGGTTATGAAATTCCGGAATTCAGCCGAACAGCAAAAGGAATTCCAATCATCAACCTGCTTGAGGTGGAAAAAGGAGAATGGGTCAACGCCATTATCCCAGTAGAAGACTTTGTGGACGACTGGTATCTATTCTTTACAACCAAGCACGGGATATCCAAGCGTTCTCCGTTATCCCAGTTTGCCAACATCCGTAAAGGTGGCTTAATTGCACTTGGGTTGCGCGAAAACGATGAATTAATTTCTGTAAAATTAACCGATGGCACGAAAGAAATGATCATCGGAACGAAAAATGGAATGCTCATCCGTTTCCATGAAACAGACGTACGTTCCATGGGTAGAACGGCAACAGGAGTAAAAGGAATCTCCATTTCCGAAAATGATGAAGTGGTAGGAATGGAACTTCTTGATGAAGGCCTTGATGTACTCGTTGTCACCAAAAACGGTTATGGAAAACGAACTCCTGCGGAAGAGTACCGTGTTCAAAGCCGTGGAGGAAAAGGTATTAAAACATGCAATATCACCGAGCGTAACGGCGAACTTGTTTCTGTTAAGACCGTAACCACCGAGGAAGACCTGATGCTGATTACAGCAAGCGGCGTACTAATCCGTATGTCTGTCGACGGAATCTCACAAATGGGTCGAAACACCCAAGGAGTGAAGCTCATTCGTCTTGCTGAGAACGAATTTGTGACAACAGTCGCAAGAGTAGATAAAGAAGATGAGTCAGAAGATGGTACGGAAGATACAGAAATGGAAGAAGGAATTTCCACAGAAGAAGTCGAAGAATAAGAAGAGCAAAGTAAATGATCAACTCTAAAAGAGGAGCACTTTCATGTGTTCCTCTTTGTTTATAAGGAGAGAGCGTTCATGTTAGTGAAAACCGAACAGCTGGTGGAAGGCTGCATTCTGGCACAAGAAATACAGGCACTCACATCAAAGCCGATTATGCAAAAGAGAACGGTCCTTACCAATCAACACATTGAAATATTAGAATCTTTCTTAGTGGAAAAAGTAGAAATAGAAGCTTTTCTTTCAAACGGCCAGCCTTTTAATCCTCAATTGTTAACCATGATTGAAGATAAACCAAAAGAGGATTCCTTCTTGCAAATGTACCTAAAAGCAACACAAGCTTACAAAAAAATGTATGAAGCATGGGGCTCGGGAGCTCCAATAGATTATAGTGCAGTCAGAAAAACAGTCATCCCTTTAATTGAAAAATCCCTTCACTATCAAGAAGAAGTCTTTGCCGTCTACCATTATACAAATGAAGAAGACTATATTTATCATCATTCCGTAGCGGTAGCCATCATTGCTTCAGCCATTGCAAAGTCACTCGGCTATAAAAAGAAAGATATCATCCAAGTCGGCATAGCAGGCTTCTTAATGGACTGCGGAATGTCACGCATCGATCAGAAAATCATTAAAAATGTCGCGGTTTTAAGAAAAGAAGAGTTCGCGCAAATAAAAGAACATCCTATCTTCAGTTATCAGATGGTAAGCAAACAACCAGTGATTCAAGACGAAATAAAACTTGCTGTCTTGCAGCATCATGAACGCTACGATAAAACTGGCTACCCTTTTGGACTGTCAGAAGACAAAATACACACCTACACCAAAATACTTGCTGTTGCAGACGTCTTCCACGCGATGACATCGCCAAGAAAATACCGGAGCAAACAATCACCGTTTAAAGTGATTGAGCAACTAAAGCATGAAACTTTTGGCAAGTATGATCTCTCTATCGTTCAAGCTCTCACTTCTAATGTTTGCAGTTTCAGCATTGGAGACAAAATAAGGCTCTCCAACAACAAAATAGCAGAGATCGCTTTTATCGATCCGCAACAACCATCCAGGCCGATGGTAAGAGAAATTGATTCAGATCAATTCCTTTCCCTGAATCAAGAATTGGATATTCATATAGAAGAAGTTTTAAAATAATGTTTTCTGCAGAGGAGAACGAAGAAGTCTTTCGGGTTTCCCTTCGTTCTCCAAGCTCGAATACAGCGGTAAAAACTAGAAAAAGTACTTTGGGAAAAGAAAATAAAAATATATTAAAAAAGTAATTGCATCCCTAATCCACCCGTGCTATAATCAATCAAGTCAGCAACGACAACGAGTTGCATCTTACATACTATCGAAAAAAGATAATAAAAAGATGTTGACTCAAAACGAAATAAATGATATATTAGTGAAGTCGCTTTTGAAAGGCGCCAACACAAAAGAGTTCTTTGAAAACTAAACAAAACAACAGCGTCATAACGTCGGTTCTACGGAACACGACAAAATGATTTAAGTAAACACAAGCTAGCAAATTTTGAGCAAAAGCTCAGACTCTTTATTGGAGAGTTTGATCCTGGCTCAGGACGAACGCTGGCGGCGTGCCTAATACATGCAAGTCGAGCGGACCTTTTAAAAGCTTGCTTTTGAAAGGTCAGCGGCGGACGGGTGAGTAACACGTGGGCAACCTGCCTGTAAGACTGGGATAACTTCGGGAAACCGGAGCTAATACCGGATAATATAAAGAACCTCCTGGTTCTTTGTTGAAAGATGGTTTCGGCTATCACTTACAGATGGGCCCGCGGCGCATTAGCTAGTTGGTGAGGTAACGGCTCACCAAGGCGACGATGCGTAGCCGACCTGAGAGGGTGATCGGCCACACTGGGACTGAGACACGGCCCAGACTCCTACGGGAGGCAGCAGTAGGGAATCTTCCACAATGGACGAAAGTCTGATGGAGCAACGCCGCGTGAGCGATGAAGGCCTTCGGGTCGTAAAGCTCTGTTGTTAGGGAAGAACAAGTGCGAGAGTAACTGCTCGCACCTTGACGGTACCTAACCAGAAAGCCACGGCTAACTACGTGCCAGCAGCCGCGGTAATACGTAGGTGGCAAGCGTTGTCCGGAATTATTGGGCGTAAAGCGCGCGCAGGTGGTCCTTTAAGTCTGATGTGAAAGCCCACGGCTCAACCGTGGAGGGTCATTGGAAACTGGGGGACTTGAGTGCAGAAGAGGAAAGTGGAATTCCAAGTGTAGCGGTGAAATGCGTAGAGATTTGGAGGAACACCAGTGGCGAAGGCGACTTTCTGGTCTGTAACTGACACTGAGGCGCGAAAGCGTGGGGAGCAAACAGGATTAGATACCCTGGTAGTCCACGCCGTAAACGATGAGTGCTAAGTGTTAGAGGGTTTCCGCCCTTTAGTGCTGCAGCTAACGCATTAAGCACTCCGCCTGGGGAGTACGGTCGCAAGACTGAAACTCAAAGGAATTGACGGGGGCCCGCACAAGCGGTGGAGCATGTGGTTTAATTCGAAGCAACGCGAAGAACCTTACCAGGTCTTGACATCCTCTGACACTCCTAGAGATAGGACGTTCCCCTTCGGGGGACAGAGTGACAGGTGGTGCATGGTTGTCGTCAGCTCGTGTCGTGAGATGTTGGGTTAAGTCCCGCAACGAGCGCAACCCTTGATCTTAGTTGCCAGCATTCAGTTGGGCACTCTAAGGTGACTGCCGGTGACAAACCGGAGGAAGGTGGGGATGACGTCAAATCATCATGCCCCTTATGACCTGGGCTACACACGTGCTACAATGGACGGTACAAAGGGCAGCAAAACCGCGAGGTCGAGCCAATCCCATAAAACCGTTCTCAGTTCGGATTGCAGGCTGCAACTCGCCTGCATGAAGCCGGAATCGCTAGTAATCGCGGATCAGCATGCCGCGGTGAATACGTTCCCGGGCCTTGTACACACCGCCCGTCACACCACGAGAGTTTGTAACACCCGAAGTCGGTGGGGTAACCTTTTGGAGCCAGCCGCCTAAGGTGGGACAGATGATTGGGGTGAAGTCGTAACAAGGTAGCCGTATCGGAAGGTGCGGCTGGATCACCTCCTTTCTAAGGAATGTACGCTTGTTGTTTTGTTTAGTTTTGAGAGATCTCTCTCATAGATAGTCGGGGCCTATAGCTCAGCTGGTTAGAGCGCACGCCTGATAAGCGTGAGGTCGGTGGTTCGAGTCCACTTAGGCCCACCATTTTTTAATTATAGAACTTTTATGGGGCCTTAGCTCAGCTGGGAGAGCGCCTGCTTTGCACGCAGGAGGTCAGCGGTTCGATCCCGCTAGGCTCCACCAATAGACAAATTCTTGCGAATTGTCATCGTTGTTCCTTGAAAACTAGATAATGTAACTAATATCAAGATATTCACAGAATATCGTTCATCTTAGTAATTTTCTTTATAGATATCATCGCTGATATCGACACATGACCATATTGGTCAACGGTTAAGTTATTAAGGGCGCACGGTGGATGCCTTGGCACTAGGAGCCGATGAAGGACGGGACTAACACCGATATGCTTCGGGGAGCTGTAAGTAAGCTTTGATCCGGAGATTTCCGAATGGGGAAACCCACTGTTCGTAATGGAACAGTATCCTTATCTGAATACATAGGGTATGGAAGGCAGACCCGGGGAACTGAAACATCTTAGTACCCGGAGGAAGAGAAAGCAAATGCGATTTCCTGAGTAGCGGCGAGCGAAACGGAATTAGCCCAAACCAAGAGGCTTGCCTCTTGGGGTTGTAGGACACTCAACATGGAGTTACAAAGGAACGGGGTAAATGAAGCGACCTGGAAAGGTCCGTCATAGAAGGTAAAAACCCTGTAGTTGAAACTTCGTTCCCTCCTGAGTGGATCCTGAGTACGGCGGGACACGAGAAATCCCGTCGGAAGCAGGGAGGACCATCTCCCAAGGCTAAATACTCCCTAGTGACCGATAGTGAACCAGTACCGTGAGGGAAAGGTGAAAAGCACCCCGGAAGGGGAGTGAAATAGATCCTGAAACCGTGTGCCTACAAGTAGTTAGAGCCCGTTAATGGGTGATAGCGTGCCTTTTGTAGAATGAACCGGCGAGTTACGATTACGTGCAAGGTTAAGTCGATGAGACGGAGCCGTAGCGAAAGCGAGTCTGAATAGGGCGAATGAGTACGTGGTCGTAGACCCGAAACCAGGTGATCTACCCATGTCCAGGGTGAAGTTCAGGTAACACTGAATGGAGGCCCGAACCGACTCACGTTGAAAAGTGAGCGGATGAGGTGTGGGTAGGGGTGAAATGCCAATCGAACCTGGAGATAGCTGGTTCTCTCCGAAATAGCTTTAGGGCTAGCCTCATGTGTTAGAGTCTTGGAGGTAGAGCACTGATTGGACTAGGGGTCCTCATCGGATTACCGAATTCAGTCAAACTCCGAATGCCAAAGACTTATCCATGGGAGTCAGACTGCGAGTGATAAGATCCGTAGTCAAGAGGGAAACAGCCCAGACCGCCAGCTAAGGTCCCCAAGTATACGTTAAGTGGAAAAGGATGTGGAGTTGCTTAGACAACCAGGATGTTGGCTTAGAAGCAGCCACCATTTAAAGAGTGCGTAATAGCTCACTGGTCGAGTGACTCTGCGCCGAAAATGTACCGGGGCTAAACGTATCACCGAAGCTGCGGACTGTTCTTACGAACAGTGGTAGGAGAGCGTTCTAAGGGCGTTGAAGCTAGACCGTAAGGACTGGTGGAGCGCTTAGAAGTGAGAATGCCGGTATGAGTAGCGAAAGAAGGGTGAGAATCCCTTCCACCGAATGCCTAAGGTTTCCTGAGGAAGGCTCGTCCGCTCAGGGTTAGTCGGGACCTAAGCCGAGGCCGAAAGGCGTAGGCGATGGATAACAGGTTGATATTCCTGTACCACCTCCACTCCGTTTGAGCAATGGGGGGACGCAGAAGGATAGGGTAAGCGCGCTGTTGGATATGCGCGTCTAAGCAGCAAGGCTGAGAAGTAGGCAAATCCGCTTCTTATTAAGGCTGAGCTGTGATAGCGAGGGAAATATAGTACCGAAGTTCCTGATTTCACACTGCCAAGAAAAGCCTCTAGCGAGGAGTATGGTGCCCGTACCGCAAACCGACACAGGTAGGCGAGGAGAGAATCCTAAGGTGAGCGAGAGAACTCTGGTTAAGGAACTCGGCAAAATGACCCCGTAACTTCGGGAGAAGGGGTGCTCTGTTAGGGTGTTAAAGCCCGAGAGAGCCGCAGTGAATAGGCCCAGGCGACTGTTTAGCAAAAACACAGGTCTCTGCGAAGCCGTAAGGCGAAGTATAGGGGCTGACGCCTGCCCGGTGCTGGAAGGTTAAGGGGAGAGGTTAGCGCAAGCGAAGCTTTGAACCGAAGCCCCAGTAAACGGCGGCCGTAACTATAACGGTCCTAAGGTAGCGAAATTCCTTGTCGGGTAAGTTCCGACCCGCACGAAAGGCGTAACGATCTGGGCACTGTCTCAACCAGAGACTCGGTGAAATTATAGTACCTGTGAAGATGCAGGTTACCCGCGACAGGACGGAAAGACCCCGTGGAGCTTTACTGTAGCCTGATATTGAATTTTGGTACAGCTTGTACAGGATAGGTAGGAGCCTGAGAAGCCGGAGCGCTAGCTTCGGTGGAGGCGTCGGTGGGATACTACCCTGGCTGTATTGAAATTCTAACCCGCAGCCCTTATCGGGCTGGGAGACAGTGTCAGGTGGGCAGTTTGACTGGGGCGGTCGCCTCCTAAAGAGTAACGGAGGCGCCCAAAGGTTCCCTCAGAATGGTTGGAAATCATTCGCAGAGTGTAAAGGCACAAGGGAGCTTGACTGCGAGACCTACAAGTCGAGCAGGGACGAAAGTCGGGCTTAGTGATCCGGTGGTTCCGCATGGAAGGGCCATCGCTCAACGGATAAAAGCTACCCCGGGGATAACAGGCTTATCTCCCCCAAGAGTCCACATCGACGGGGAGGTTTGGCACCTCGATGTCGGCTCATCGCATCCTGGGGCTGTAGTCGGTCCCAAGGGTTGGGCTGTTCGCCCATTAAAGCGGTACGCGAGCTGGGTTCAGAACGTCGTGAGACAGTTCGGTCCCTATCCGTCGTGGGCGCAGGAAATTTGAGAGGAGCTGTCCTTAGTACGAGAGGACCGGGATGGACGCACCGCTGGTGTACCAGTTGTCTTGCCAAAGGCATAGCTGGGTAGCTACGTGCGGACGGGATAAGTGCTGAAAGCATCTAAGCATGAAGCCCCCCTCAAGATGAGATTTCCTTTTGCTTCGGCAAGTAAGATCCCTGAAAGATGATCAGGTAGATAGGTTCGAGGTGGAAGCGTGGCGACACGTGCAGCTGACGAATACTAATCGATCGAGGACTTAACCCATATAAGTATCGAAATAAGTGAACGATATGAATGTCTTGATATGAACACATTATCTAGTTTTGAAGGATCAACCTTCAACTGAATATGTCTGGTAATGATGGCGAAGAGGCCACACCCGTTCCCATCCCGAACACGGAAGTTAAGCTCTTCAGCGCCGATGGTAGTTGGGGGATCTCCCCCTGTGAGAGTAGGACGTTGCCAGGCAAATTTATGGGAAACCAGTGCTTATTGCACTGGTTTTTTTGTGTATTCTTTTTGGAGACGCAGAAAGCAAGAACAATGACAGAGTTGTGGGGAAAAAGAGCTAGTTTTGTCATCGTAGAGGCGGAACGGTGCCAAACTTGCTGGAATAGGGGGAGTTCTGTCATCGTAGAGGTGGAACGGTGCCAAACTTGCTGGAATAGGGGGAGTTCTGTCATCGTAGAGGCGGAACGGTGCATCGTAAAGGTGGAACGCCGCAAAAACACAAGAAACGGAGACAACTTTGTCACCGTTTAACATGCATAATTACATAGTTGCCCTCCATACCGCATACCGCCCAGTTCCGCACCCCCATACCTCCTATGCCTCCCTATCAATTCCAAACGCACTCAGCAAGTACCCATGCAAATAAAAAGGAATTTTCACAGAAGCGACATTTAGAAAATGATTGATGAGCGAAAGGTCGCTGCTGTGAAAAGTGTGGAGTAGCTCACCCCACCATTCTGTTTCATAGCGGCAAATCATGCTTAAGTTATATAACAACAGATAGTGCGAAAGTATTTCCGGGAAAAAGGTTAATTGTTCTTTTTTTCTTGGAATATATAAGGCGTTTTTTTCATGGTTGTACAATAAAGGTGAGTAATGGCCTGATGAGTTGTATTCTAACGCCTTAAATAAGAGAGCCTCGTCTTTCACGGCATCGAAAACAAAGTAAGTCTGCTTTTGAAAATACTGGGTGAAGCGGTCTTTGGTCATTTTGTAATCATCTAGAATGGTTTGCGGGACTTTTATAAATGGATCTCCTACCTTTCCGACTGCTAGGAAGGGGGTCTTATTTTTAGTGATTTTAATGCTTGTTTCCAGTTCAGGAATGGTGAAGAGCAAATCACGCATGGAGAACTTTGTACCTTCAATTTGTTTCACATGGAACATTTTGTCGCTAAAGTGCGAAAAGAGTCCGTTTTTTTGTACCTTCACTTCATCTTGTAAAAATTCATAGCTTTGCTTTTTCCGTTTTCTTGTGGAAGCACCATGAGCTAAAACAGACGTGGATTCAGGGTATGACGGATCAACCGTTAGCAGACAGGCTTTAATCAGTTGCACCATTCCGTAAAACATGAGCACAGGTTTTATGGATGTGGGAGTAATATTGGATTGCTGAAGATAAGTCAGTCCATGTTCCACATAGTAAATGAAGCTGTACGCATTGTTGTAGCTTTTTTGTTCAAATTGATCTACTTGTAGTTTTTGATAACTGGCCTTTAGTAATTTCTGTGCGGTTTCAACTGATTGAAAAGGGGAGAATAAATGCAAGTATGGAGCTGTCAATGAATACACGTCCTCATGAAAAATATTATAGTAAGAATAATTAGAAAAAATAAACTTATGTTACTGTCCTTGACAGTATTTTGTCCAGTTGATACTCTACTATAAATATTATCGAGAATAAGAAGGGGGAAAATTTTGTCATGTGGGAAAATAAATTTGCTAAAGAAGGCTTAACATTTGATGATGTTCTTTTGGTTCCATCCAAGTCTGAGGTATTACCAAGGGATGTAGATTTGAAAGTGAAGTTGACGGAAACCTTGCAATTAAACATTCCAATTATCAGTGCCGGAATGGATACAGTGACGGAAGCGGAGATGGCGATTGCGATGGCACGTCAGGGAGGCTTAGGGATTATTCACAAGAATATGTCTATTGAACAGCAGGCAGAACAAGTGGATAAGGTAAAGCGTTCTGAACGAGGCGTTATTACGGATCCGTTTTTCTTAACACCTGAGCATCAAGTGTTCGATGCGGAGCACCTGATGGGTAAATACAGAATTTCTGGTGTTCCTATCGTCAACAACAACGAAGAGTTAAAGCTTGTTGGTATCCTGACAAACCGTGATCTACGATTTATACAGGACTTCTCGATTCCCATTTCAGATGTCATGACAAAAGAAAACCTTGTAACTGCTTCAGTAGGAACTACTCTAGAAGAAGCAGAAAGCATTTTGCAGAAGTACAAGATTGAAAAACTCCCTCTTGTAGATGAAGCTGGAGTCTTAAAAGGCCTTATTACCATAAAAGATATAGAGAAAGTAATTGAATTCCCACACTCCGCTAAAGATGGCCAAGGGCGTTTGCTTGTAGGTGCTGCTGTAGGAGTAACGGGAGATACAATGCTTCGTGTTGAGAAGCTAGTACAAAAAAGTGTGGACGCTATTGTAGTGGATACGGCACACGGTCATTCTCAAGGTGTCCTTGATACGGTGAGAAAGATTAGAGAGAAATATCCGAACCTAAACATCATTGCAGGTAATGTTGCAACAGCGGAAGCTACACGTGATTTAGTGGAAGCAGGGGCAAACGTCGTGAAGGTAGGCATCGGGCCGGGCTCCATTTGTACGACCCGAGTGGTTGCAGGTGTAGGAGTGCCGCAGATCACAGCAGTGTATGATTGTGCAACAGAGGCACGAAAACTTGGAGTTTCTGTCATTGCAGACGGTGGAATTAAGTATTCCGGTGACATTGTAAAAGCACTTGCTGCTGGTGGACATGCCGTTATGCTCGGAAGTATGTTGGGCGGCACATCAGAAAGCCCTGGAGAGACTGAAATTTTCCAAGGCAGACGCTTTAAAGTGTACCGCGGTATGGGGTCTGTCGGTGCAATGGAAAAGGGAAGTAAAGACCGTTACTTCCAGGAAGACAATAAAAAATTCGTGCCTGAAGGTATTGAAGGCCGTATTCCTTATAAAGGGCCTGTTGCTGATACTATTTACCAAATGGTTGGCGGTCTGCGGTCCGGCATGGGGTATTGCGGTACACAAGACTTGCAAGCATTAAGAGAGAATGCTCAATTTGTAAAAATGACAGGTGCCGGGTTACGCGAAAGCCATCCTCATGATGTACAAATTACAAAAGAATCTCCTAACTATTCCGTTTAAGTAAGTGGTCATAGGAGTTTAGACTTATACTTAGGCAGAGAAAGAAGTGGTCTTTCTCTGTCTATTTTTTTTGGACATAGTGTGATAAAATAACGACTATGTGAAAAAATTCTGGAGGTAAGACAAGGTGAAAAGAAGCTTTAAACAAATGTTTGTCGGTTTATTAGTACTTACGCTTATGGTTTCAATATTTCCTGGTAAATCTGCTCAGGCGGAAGAAAATGATTTTCTGAATATAAACGCGAAAGCTGCTATATTAATAGAGTTTAGTACAGGGAAAATTATCTATCAGAAAAATGTAGATGAAGCACTTCCTGTTGCAAGTATGACAAAGATGATGACGGAATACTTACTACTTGAAGCAATTGAAGAAGGTAAGCTGGATTGGTCAAAAGAAGTGATTCTTAGTGACTATGCTCAAGCAGTATCTCAAAAGTATCCTGAGCTTTCCAACGTCCCAATGAGAAAGCAAGAACCTTACACGATTAAAGAACTTTATGAAGCGATGGCGATCTATTCTGCAAATGGAGCGACGATCGCATTAGCCGAGGCTATTGCAGGTTCGGAAACAAAATTTGTAGAAATGATGAATGCAAAAGCGGAAGAAATGGGATTAGAAAACTATAATTTTGTTAACTCTACAGGATTAAACAATGAGGATCTTGTAGTAGGTGGAGTGCCAATGCATCCTGAGGGAACTGCAGCAGATGAAGAGACAACTCTCTCAGCCAAGGACACGGCAAGATTGGCACACCGCTTACTAACTGATTACCCTGAGATTTTAGATACAGCAAGCATCCCATTCAAAGTGTTCAGAGAAGGTACTCCTGATGCGATTGACATGCCTAACTGGAATAAGATGTTGTTCACAGAAGAGTTAAAGGTACAATTTGAAGGAATTGACGGATTAAAAACTGGTTCTACAGATGCAGCTGGATTTAACTTCACCGGTACAGCTGAAAGAGACGGAATGAGAGTAATATCGGTAGTAATGAACACAACAAACGATGATGGTGTTTCTACTGAGATTTCCCGTTTTATTGAAACGAAGAAATTAATGACGCATGCATTTGGTAGTTACTCTGTACAAGAATTATTCCCGGGTGATTACCAGATTGAAGGCGAGTCTATCCTTCCTGTAACAAAAGGGAAAGAAGACAGTGTAGAAATTCATACAAAAGAACCATTCAAGACACTTGTCAAAGATGGAAATAAAGATAACTTTAAACCTGAATTTGAAATCAACAAAAAGCTCCTGAATGAAGAAGGAGAATTGACAGCTCCGGTAAAAGAGGGAGACAGCGTTGGTGTGATGAGAGTGGCTCAAGAAGGCGGCCAAGATTATGGCTACCTTTTCGGTAACGATCAAGATGGTGCTACAGTAGAGTTGGTTACGAAAGAAGGCGTGGAAAAAGCAAACTGGTTCGTATTATCCATGCGTGCCGTTGGCGGATTCTTTGCAGATCTTTGGTCCACTGTAGCTGGAGCAGTTAAGGGTCTATTTTAATAGTGAATGAAAATGCTTGAAGGCCCATCTTTGCAAGGATGGACTTTCAAGCATTTTCTGTATAGATGACTTTTGGGTATATTCGTTTCCAAAGGAAATACTACACGAAGTAGAAAGGTTTCTTAAAAGCCGAATCTTTCTAAATAGTGGCAGGGTAATCTTTCGATATTTTATTAGGATTTTTCTAAAATTTAAGGTAAAATAAAGAACGTGTTAGTAAATTATATGGACTTGCTCCATTTTATGAAAAAAATATTTTATACATATAGGGGGACTTATCGATGACACATCAAACAGGTACAGATCGTGTAAAACGTGGAATGGCGGAAATGCAAAAAGGCGGCGTTATCATGGACGTTGTCAATGCTGAGCAGGCAAGAATTGCAGAAGAAGCTGGTGCAGTTGCTGTAATGGCATTAGAGCGTGTTCCTGCTGATATCCGTGCAGCTGGCGGAGTTGCCCGCATGGCAGATCCAACGATTGTGGAAGAAGTAATGAAAGCTGTATCCATTCCGGTAATGGCAAAAGCTCGTATTGGCCATATCGTAGAAGCTCGCGTATTGGAAGCAATGGGTGTGGATTACATCGATGAGAGTGAAGTATTGACTCCAGCGGATGAGGAGTACCACTTGGACAAGCGTCAATACAAAGTGCCTTTCGTTTGTGGTTGCCGTGATCTTGGAGAAGCTGCACGCCGAATTGGTGAAGGGGCATCTATGCTTCGTACAAAAGGTGAGCCGGGAACTGGAAACATCGTAGAAGCGGTTCGTCACATCCGTAAAGTGAACGCACAGGTTCGCAAGGTGGTAGGAATGAACGAAGATGAGTTGATGACAGAAGCTAAGCTTTTAGGAGCACCTTTTGAACTGCTTCTTGAAATCAAGCGTGCTGGCAAACTTCCGGTAGTAAACTTTGCAGCAGGCGGAATTGCAACTCCAGCTGATGCAGCGTTAATGATGCAATTGGGTTCTGATGGGGTATTTGTAGGATCTGGTATCTTCAAATCCGAAAACCCTGCTAAATTTGCTCGTGCAATCGTGGAAGCGACTACTCATTACCAAGATTATGAACTAATTGCAAGCCTGTCCAAAGGATTGGGTACAGCGATGAAAGGCATCGAAATTTCTACACTATTACCTGAAAATCGCATGCAAGAGCGTGGCTGGTAAGTAAAGGAGTTTTAACGTATGGTGAAAGTCGGGGTCTTAGGACTTCAAGGTGCGGTTCGGGAGCATGTTAGATCCATCGAAGCATCTGGAGCAGAAGCAATTATAGTAAAAAAAGCAGAACAGCTTTCTGAAATTGACGGACTGATCATACCGGGAGGCGAAAGCACGACAATGCGTCGCCTGATTGATAAGTATTCATTCTTGGAGCCATTACGCGAATTCGGTGCAAACGGCAAGCCTGTCTTTGGTACATGTGCCGGCCTGATTTTGATTGCAAATGAAATTGTCGGTTATGATGAGCCTCACTTAGCATTTATGGATGCGAAGGTGGAGCGTAACTCATTTGGACGACAGGTGGACAGCTTTGAAGCAGAACTAGATATTGCAGGGATAGCAGAAGATTTCGTCGGTGTATTCATCCGTGCTCCGCATATTGTGGAAGTGGGAGAAGAGGTTGAGGTCTTGTGTAAGCATAACGGCCGTATCGTAGCTGCTCGTCAAGGACAGTTCTTGGGTTGTTCGTTCCACCCAGAATTGACGGATGACCACCGTATAACACAGTATTTTGTTAATATGGTGAAAGAGTCCAAATAAATTTGGGTATAAAACTATTGCAAGTATGAGAAACTTGTAGTAGATTATCTAATAAGAAAATATTGTTAAAGCGTTGATAGGAAAAAGTAGCAGGCTGCACATACTTTTAGAGAGTCGGTGGCTGGTGAGAACCGATGTATGACACTTGTGAATCCATCCTTGAGCACTTGGCCGAATTGCCTTTAGTAGGCATAGTAAGTCAAATCGGTAAGATTATTACCGTTATCGAATGAAGTGGGAGAAGGCGTTTGGTCTTTTTCAACAAGGGTGGCAACACGGGAATTTAACTCTCGTCCCTATTAGGGGACGGGGGTTTTTTGTGTTCAAAAAAAGGAGGAATAAACCATGTTGGATTTGAAGTTATTGCGTGCGAATTTTGAGGAGATTAAGGGTAAGCTTGTGCATAGAGGGGAAGATCTTTCTGATTTGGACCGCTTTGAAGAGCTGGATGCAAAAAGAAGGGACCTTCTTGTACAAACAGAACAGTTGAAAAGTAAGCGTAATGAGGTTTCTCAACAAATTGCTGTCATGAAACGTGAAAAGCAGGATGCGGACCACCTGATCAAGGAAATGCGTGAAGTGGGAGATAAAGTAAAAGAATTCGATGATGAGTTAAGAGGAGTAGAGGAAGCACTTGAACTACTGCTACTGTCTATCCCTAACATCCCTCATGAAAGTGTTCCTGTTGGAGAAACAGAGGATGATAATATAGAGGTTCGTAAATGGGGAGAGGTTCCAACCTTTGGATTTGAAGCGAAAGCGCATTGGGATATCGCGGATGACCTTGGCATCTTAGATTTTGAACGTGCTGGTAAAGTAACAGGCAGCCGTTTTGTATTCTACAGAGGCCTGGGTGCAAGACTTGAGCGGGCATTGTTCAACTTTATGTTAGATCTACATGTAGATGAGCATGGCTACACTGAAGTGTTACCACCATACTTGGTAAACCGTGCGAGCATGACTGGTACGGGGCAGCTTCCTAAATTTGAAGAAGATGCTTTCTTGATTGAAAAAGAAGATTACTTCCTGGTACCAACTGCGGAAGTTCCGATTACGAACATGCACCGTGACGAAATCTTAAGCGGCGAGCAATTACCAATCAATTATGCGGCATTCAGTGCTTGCTTCCGTTCTGAGGCTGGATCTGCAGGCCGTGATACTCGCGGATTGATCCGTCAGCATCAATTCAATAAAGTGGAGCTTGTGAAGTTTGTGAAGCCGGAAGAGTCTTATGAAGAGTTGGAGAAACTAACTGGAAATGCGGAGAAAGTGTTGCAACTGCTTGGGCTTCCATACCGCGTGTTAAGCATGTGTACAGCGGATCTAGGGTTTACTGCAGCTAAGAAATATGACATCGAAGTATGGATTCCAAGTCAGGAAACCTACCGTGAAATCTCTTCTTGCAGTAATTTCGAGAGCTTCCAGGCACGTCGTGCAGGCATCCGTTTCCGTCGCGATCCGAAAGCAAAGCCGGAGCATGTGCATACGCTGAATGGATCTGGACTTGCGGTTGGACGTACAGTAGCGGCAATCATGGAAAACTACCAACAAGAAGATGGTTCCGTCATCATTCCGGAAGTATTGCGTCCGTATATGGGTGGGAAAGAAATTTTGACTAAATAGTGAACAATGGGAGGATAGGGAGAAAAATCTCTATCCTTTTGTTATATCATGTTGACATCACTTTTGAGAATATGATATATTAGTCTATGTCATACGGAGGAATACCCAAGTCTGGCTGAAGGGATCGGTCTTGAAAACCGACAGGGGTGTCAAAGCCCGCGGGGGTTCGAATCCCTCTTCCTCCTCCATTGATATTAAAGAATGTTTTACCGATAGCGCATAAACTGGAGTATGTTCGTTACATTATGGAGAAGTAACGACTTTTTTATTGCCTGAGATGAAGCGACGTCATCTTTTTGGCAATCTGTAAGCTGCCCGTCTGGGGTAGCTTATTTTTTTTGTGAAATGTTATAACTTGATTTGCGTTACCTTTATATATAAAAAAGACCGGGGCAATGGCCTCGGTCTTTTTGTTGTATCCCATTATTTTTTCAATAACTGTGATTGTTTCATGTGGTGGGAAATCTTTTCGATGATTGGTTCGACTGAATCGGAATTGCTAAGCACGTCATACTCGTTGATATTTAAGCGAAGTACCGGGCACGCATGGAAGTTGTTGATCCATCTTTCGTAACGCTCGTGCATTTCCTCCCAGTAAGAAATAGGAGTCTGCTGTTCCATTGGACGTCCTCGTTCTTGGATGCGGCCAAGGATATCATCTAGGCTTCCTTCTAGATATATTAAAAGATCTGGATGAGGGAAGTAAGGTGTCATCACCATTGCTTCAAACAAACTGGTGTACGTGTCATAGTCGACCTGTGTCATCGTTCCTTTTTCATAATGCATGTTGGCGAAAATACCAGTGTCTTCGTAAATGGAACGGTCTTGAATAAAGCCGCCGCCGTATTCAAAGATTTTCTTCTGGTCTTTGAAACGCTCTGCCAGAAAGTAAATTTGCAAATGGAAGCTCCATCGCTCAAAATCAGCATAAAATTTATCCAGGTATGGATTGGTGTCTACTTTTTCAAAAGATGTACGGAATCCAAGGGCATTCGCCAATGCATTCGTCATCGTAGATTTACCGACTCCCACTGTCCCGGCAATGGTGATTACTGCATTGGAGGGGATGCCGTATTTTTGACGTAAGTTCATTACACGTTAACTCCTTTATTCAAGGTATCTTTCAGCTGTTGGAAGATACGCTGTAGATCTTCTTCTCGTTGTACAAAGTCAACCTCGTCTCCGCTAAAGCGAAGGATCGGCAGGGAGGGGTATTGTTCTTCGAGGCGATCCATTTCTTCATCATAGTCAAGGCTTAGCTGTTGAAGGTAAAGTGGATCTATTTTCTTTTCGATATCGCGTCCACGCTTTTCAATTCTTGTTAGTAGCGTGTCCAGACTTGCATTTAAATAAATGATGACATTAGGTTTTGGCATGTCTTCTGTTAAAGTATCGTATATTTTAAGGTATTTATCATACTGCTTGTCCTTCAGAGTGCGTTTAGCGAAAATAAGGTTTTTCAGGATATGATAATCCGCTACTACTGGTTTGTGTTTCATTAGGTGGTGCTGATCAATGTCTTCGAGTTGTTTGTATCTATTGCATAGGAAAAACATTTCCGTTTGAAAGCTCCACTCGTCGATGTTTTCATAGAATTTTCCGAGGAAAGGATTTTCGTCTACTATTTCTTTTAATAATTGATATTGGAACTCTTCTGCAATTCTTTTTGCAAGTGAGGTCTTTCCAACACCAATGGGTCCTTCAACTGTTATAAATGGTGTTGCTTGCACCAGGATGCCCCCTTTATAAGCGTATGACTACATCAATATTTTTACAGACAATTAACATTTTATCATAGATATATGGGTTGTGGAGGAACTATTTGAAGGAGGTTCAGGAGTAGATGTAATGGTCAATCTCCTTTTCAGGCGCTTCGCTTGCCTGCGAGCGTCTGCGCACGCCTTCCACTACGATCAACTTGGTTACTACGTAAAATATTTAAGGACTGGGGGGACCCAGTCCTTAGTAGTAATAGTAACGCTCGGTTGGGTTTTTTACGACATTGAAGTTATCGGTGATCAGAAGCCAGTTTTGCGGGAAAGGCAGGCCAAGCTTCCAATAGCTGATTCCACGTAAGTTAAGTTCTTTGATGAGGTCAAATTTTGCCTGTATGGATCGCGCGTCTTCAAACCAGACCTCATGCTCTTTGCCGTCCTTGTTATAGTTAAAGTGAGGAGCTTGTGCCTCTTCATCGTAAGAAATGGCTACATTATTGTTGGCTGCAAGTTCAATGGCTGCCTGTGGGCTTATTGCTTTGGCGAATTCTCCTCCTTGGACAAAGGGCAGCGTCCAGTCATAGCCGTATAAATTTTGGCCCATCATTATTTTTTCACTGGGCATTTCGGTGATGGCATACTCTAGTACTTCGCGAACAGGGCCGATTGGAGAGACTGCCATAGGTGGACCTCCGCTATATCCCCACTCATATGTCATGATGACCACAAAATCAACAATTTCTCCATGTGCTTTGTAGTCATGAGCCTCATACCACTTTCCTTTTTGGTCGGCCTTTGTTTTTGGGGCAAGGGCGGTAGAGATAAGCCAGCCTTCATTTTTAAAACGGTCCCGTGCCTTACGTAGAAACGTGTTGTATGCTTCCTTGTCTGCCGGACGGAGATATTCAAAGTCAAAATGAATATCTTTAAAGTTATATTTTTTGGCAGTTGCCACGACGTTATCAAGAAATTTATTTTGAACTTGCATGTCTGTCAGGATGATGCGGCCGAGTTCGTCGCTGAACCCGTCTTCTTCTAAATTGGTGAGCACCATCATTAAGGTGACGTTATCTTCCGCAGCGATGGCAGGAAGATTGGTCAGCGGCGGTTCCTTTAATGACCCGTCCCGCAGCACTTGAAAGCTGAATGGTGCGAGATATGTTAAGTATGGAGCGGCATTGCGCGAGCTTTGCTGTAGCTCTTGTGATACCGTATCTCCGCGAGGCTCCACATACGCATTTATCTCCGCTTCCCGTTTAGGTTGTGGAGGTATATATAGACGCAGTCCTACACGTAGTGGGGCGGCAGGATTTAATTGGTTTATTTCAATCAGCTGTTCAGGTGTGGTGTTGTACCTTCTAGCTATGGAAAAAATCGTATCTCCTTGCTGGACAAAATAAAAACGCCCCACAATGGGGATCACCAGTGCCTGGCCGACTACGAGCCTATCGGGATTGGGAAGATCGTTTGCTTCTATAATATCCTGCGGAGTTGTGGCGTATGCCTGTGCAATCCTGCTCAGCGTCTGGCCTTGGCTTACGACATGTATTTGCATGGTTCGTCCCTCCTATTCATTATCCTTTACCAATGTATGAACGGACGAGGGGATTCATGCAACCAATCTTACTGTTGATTTAGTATCTTTGCTGTTGGACTGACATCTGCCTTCAGCACGTTCTCCATCATACGCAATGCATATGTATGATCTTGATCATCTGCAGAAGCAATGGCATCATTCGGGATAACTAATTCAAATTCCCGCATGTAAGCATCGTTTGCCGTAAAAAGAACACAAATATTCCCTGCAAGCCCTGTTAGGATTAGTTTTTTGACGTTTAACTGGGAGAGCAGGGTATGAAGTGCCGTTCCGAAAAAAGCGGAATGCTTCGGTTTAATTAGGAAGAAGTCATCGCCCGTGGGGTACAAAGCTTTCATAATCGGTTCACTCCATTCGTTGCGGCATTTCTCCATGATTTTATCGTAATCGGCCTGCCATAAGTTATAATGGTCATTAATATAGATAACGGGGAGTCCTTCCTTGTGCATGTACTTCTTGATTGCTTCAATATTCGGGACAATTCGAGTTGTTTTCTCTGCCAGGATGCTTCCGTGCTTAAATTGAAAATCATTAATTATATCAATAATAAGAAGAGCGGTCTGTTTCATTATGTAAAATCACCTCGTAGAGATTAGTCTATGGAAAAGAGGTGGAGAATATAAATATGCAAGGAAAAGAAGGGGAAGGTCCAAAATGCAAGATGAACATTTTATGATGTTGGCAATAGAAGAGGCGAAAAAGGCGGAGGAATTGAGGGAAGTGCCTATCGGTGCCGTCCTTGTGCATGATGGAAAAGTGATTGCGAAGGGATATAATCTCCGGGAAACCACACAAAGGTCTATCACACATGCAGAAATACTGGTGATTGATCAAGCGTGTGAAGCTTTGCAAACATGGAGATTAGAAGAAGCTATCCTTTATGTAACGTTGGAGCCTTGCCCAATGTGTGCAGGCGCAATCATCCAATCTCGGATTAAGAAAGTTGTATATGGCGCTAAAGACCCGAAAGCGGGCTGTGCGGGTACACTGATGAATATCTTGCAAGATCCACGATTTAATCACCAGACGGAAGTCGTACATGGTATAATGGAAGAAGAATGCGGGGAGCTGCTGTCTGCCTTCTTCAGGAGGCTTCGTCAGCAGAAAAAAGAGAAGAAACAACAATTGAGGAATCTAGCTCCTAATAATTTACAGTAGTACACGGTTGCATTTTTCCCACTTACCATTTATACTAAATTATGCGTCGAGGTAATCACGCAACCAACTTATGGTTTTAATTTTGTCGTGCTAAGCGGGGAGGTAGCGGTGCCCTGAACTCGCAATCCGCTCTAGCGAGGCTGAATCCCTTCTCGAGGTTAGTAGACTGTAGGGTCTGCCTCAAGTAAGTGGTGTTGACACCTGGGTCCTGCGCAATGGGAACCCGTGAACCATGTCAGGTCCGGAAGGAAGCAGCATTAAGCGGACTCTCTCATGTGCCGCAGGGTTGCCTGGGTCGAGCTAACTGCTTGAGTAACGCTTATGGTGACTAATCGACAGAAGGTGCACGGCAGTTTAATAATACAGTTCAAACTCACTTCGGTTTCCGGAGTGAGTTTTTTCATATTTAAAATGTTAAACAGACTAGTGGATTGGAGCGGAAAGCACTCGACTCCGGCGGGAGGTAGCGGTAGGTTGAGACCCCATAGGCTAAGCCGAGGAGGCTCAAGCACCGCCCCGAGGAAAGCGAGTGCCTGCAGCGGCAAGGAACGGTCGAACTATAGAGTCAATTTATAATGATAGACATGGAACAAACATTTTATTTTCCACAAGCCATACGGTATAATGAAAGAGGATAAAAAAGAAGGAGGGCATATTGGTGGCATATCAAGCTTTATATCGTGTTTTTAGACCCCAGACATTTGCAGATGTCGTGGGACAAGAACATATAACCAAAACCTTACAAAACGCCCTGCTTCAACAAAAGTTTTCTCACGCCTACTTGTTCTCCGGTCCAAGAGGAACAGGAAAAACAAGTGCGGCAAAAATTTTAGCAAAAGCAGTAAACTGCGAACATGCACCAGTTGCGGAACCCTGTAATGAATGCTCTGCCTGTAAAGGAATAACAGACGGTTCCATTTCAGATGTCATGGAAATCGATGCAGCTTCCAACAATGGAGTAGACGAGATTCGGGACATCCGGGACAAAGTCAAATATGCTCCAAGCTCTGTTAAATATAAAGTTTATATTATAGATGAAGTACATATGCTCTCTATCGGTGCATTCAATGCGTTACTTAAAACGTTGGAAGAACCTCCGAAGCACGTGATCTTTATATTGGCTACAACCGAACCCCATAAGATCCCGCTAACCATCATCTCTCGGTGTCAGCGTTTTGATTTTAAGCGGATAACAGGTGAGTCAATTGTCGGAAGGCTTTCTACTGTGCTGCAAGCGCAAGAAATAGAAGCAGATCCACATGCTCTCGCCATTATTGCACGAGCGGCAGAAGGTGGAATGCGGGATGCCCTCAGTTTGATGGATCAGGCAATCTCCTTCAGCAGCGGCAGTTTAACCGTGCAAGATGCACTTGCCATTACAGGATCTGTCTCGCAAAGTTTCATGACAGATATCGTAAACGGCCTGCATCACAAAAATGTGGCCGAAGCGCTCGATTCTCTGAATCAGGTATTTCAATTAGGTAAAGACCCTGCACGTTTTTTGGAAGATCTCATCTTTTATTACCGTGATATGCTTCTATATAAAACAGCACCAAATCTGGAACAAATTTTGGACAGGGTTCAGGTGGATGAAGCCTTTCAACAGTTTGCGGAGGAAATTCCTGCAGAGACCATCTATGAGACGATTGATATTCTGAATAAAAGCCAACAAGAAATGAAGTGGACGAACCATCCGCGGATTTACCTGGAAGTGGCGATCGTGAAGCTTTGTCAACTTGAAGCCTCTGTTAAAGAATCAGCGAATCAAGACCAGGTCGACCTTTTACAAAAGAAAATCGCGATGCTTGAGAGCAAAGTGAAGGAGCTTGCCGCAGGAAATGCAGGAGGAGCACCAAATGCAAATGCACCAAGCAAAGCTCCTGCAAGAAGTAGCGGTGGCACCAGAAATGGTTTCAAACCTGCAACAGGTCGAATCCATGAAGTGCTAAAGCAAGCAACAAGGGGAGATCTAGAAAGCATCAAAGGCAGCTGGGCACAGTTACTGGAGGCGCTTCGTAAGCAGAATAGGGTTTCCCATGCTGCATTATTGACCGACAGTGAACCTGTAGCTGCAGCAAACAGTGCTTTTGTGTTAAAGTTTAAATATGAAATACATTGCAAGATGGCTTCAGATGAACCGGTTAAGCAAAACTTAGAGCAAATCATTCTAGACCTTACCGGTAAATCATATGACATGCTGGCCGTTCCCGAAGAAGAATGGCTGAAAATCCGAGAAAGCTTTATTCGCGGGCAAAAAAACGATGACGAGGGCAATGAATCACAAAATGACCCATTCATCGAAGAAGCGAAGAAACTTGTCGGTCCCGATCTTGTAGAAATTAAAGATTAATAAACAAACAATTAATTAATTTTAGGAGGAATTTATTATGATGCGTGGCGGCGGAATGGGTAACATGCAAAAAATGATGAAACAAATGCAAAAGATGCAAAAGGATATGGCTAAAGCACAGGAAGAGCTAGCTGAAAAGACAATCGAAGGTACAGCTGGCGGCGGAATGGTTACGGTTGTAGTGAATGGTCAAAAAGAAATCATTGAAGTGAATATTAAAGAAGAAGTAGTAGACCCGGAAGATATCGAAATGCTACAAGACTTAGTTCTTGCCGCAACAAACGATGCCCTTAAGAAAATGGAAGAGCTGACAAACGATACAATGGGCCAGTTCACTAAAGGGTTAAACATGCCAGGACTATTCTAGGAGGACCTTTATGCATTATCCTGAGCCTATATCAAAGCTGATCGACAGCTTTATGAAATTGCCAGGTATCGGCCCGAAAACGGCCGCTCGTCTGGCTTTTTTCGTACTTAATATGAAAGAAGATACCGTATTGGACTTTGCAAAAGCACTGGTGAACGCAAAGAGAAACCTTTCCTATTGTTCTGTCTGCGGACATATCACCGATAAGGATCCTTGCTATATTTGCGAGGACAATAGAAGAGACAGAACGATTATTTGTATAGTACAGGAAACAAAAGATGTTATCGCGATGGAAAAGATGCGGGACTATAACGGCCTCTATCATGTCCTTCACGGAGCCATATCCCCAATGGATGGGATCGGCCCGGAGGATATCAAAATCCCTGAACTTATTAAACGATTGCAAGACGATGAAGTGCAAGAACTCATCCTTGCAACCAACCCCAATATTGAAGGCGAAGCAACAGCTATGTATATTTCTAGATTATTAAAGCCATCGGGAATAAAAATGACCCGTATTGCTCATGGACTTCCAGTTGGAGGAGATCTAGAATATGCAGATGAAGTAACGTTATCCAAGGCCCTTGAAGGAAGAAGGGAAATATAAGTTAGATGTAAAAAAACGATCCATGATCTCAGACAAAGGGGTTATCATAACCTATGTTTTTTCGAAAAAAAGACCGCTTAAAAAAACAATATGATGCCAAATTGATGGAAACAACCGAAGACTGTAAGAATCGCTGGTCCAAACAAAAAAGTTTGGTAGATAAAAGCGTGGATCCTTCAGAAGAAGTCATCTGCCAACTGAAAATTGCAGAAGCAAAGTACCTCTTCCTATTAAGGGAAGTCCGTACTCGCATGGTAAAAAAGTAGCTAGGGGTTTCCTTAGCTGCTTTTTTTGTGCGTTCCTATCTCTTATTTAAGCAACAAGTTCTTAATTGGAACCGTCATTCATATAGTTTAGTACAAGCTGGCAAAGGAAGTGGATATAATGGAACCGTTACTTGTAATAGGATTGATATGCGGGCTGATTCTGCTGGTACTGTTGGTGGGGACGCCTATCAAACCGTTGCGCGTTGCAGGACAGGCGCTAATAAAAGTAATGATTGGCGCACTCTTTTTATTCTTTTTAAATGTATTCGGAAACTCCATGGGGATTCACGTGCCAATTAATCCTGCTACCGCAGCAGTCTCAGGTCTGCTCGGAATACCAGGCGTTATTTCGTTGGTGATCATTCAAATGTATATATTATAAGAAGAGAAGATTTCCGCGGTTTTTTCTGTGCCGTTTTAAGATCAACATACCAGGACTGTTGCCCTCCGAAAAAAAAGAGGGTTTTTTTATTTTTATAATTGACTTCCCTTTATTTAAAATGGTATATTAGATTTCGTTGTCACAAACGACCGATTACATGGCTTTAAAAAACTTTTAAAAAGTTGTTGACTCCATTCGGAAGTGTGTGGTAAGATAATAAAGTCGCTTCGAGAGAACGACAAAAAAGAGTTCTTTGAAAACTAAACAAAACAACAGCGTCATAACGTCGGTTCTACGGAACACGACAAAATGATTTAAGTAAACACAAGCTAGCAAATTTTGAGCAAAAGCTCAGACTCTTTATTGGAGAGTTTGATCCTGGCTCAGGACGAACGCTGGCGGCGTGCCTAATACATGCAAGTCGAGCGGACCTTTTAAAAGCTTGCTTTTGAAAGGTCAGCGGCGGACGGGTGAGTAACACGTGGGCAACCTGCCTGTAAGACTGGGATAACTTCGGGAAACCGGAGCTAATACCGGATAATATAAAGAACCTCCTGGTTCTTTGTTGAAAGATGGTTTCGGCTATCACTTACAGATGGGCCCGCGGCGCATTAGCTAGTTGGTGAGGTAACGGCTCACCAAGGCGACGATGCGTAGCCGACCTGAGAGGGTGATCGGCCACACTGGGACTGAGACACGGCCCAGACTCCTACGGGAGGCAGCAGTAGGGAATCTTCCACAATGGACGAAAGTCTGATGGAGCAACGCCGCGTGAGCGATGAAGGCCTTCGGGTCGTAAAGCTCTGTTGTTAGGGAAGAACAAGTGCGAGAGTAACTGCTCGCACCTTGACGGTACCTAACCAGAAAGCCACGGCTAACTACGTGCCAGCAGCCGCGGTAATACGTAGGTGGCAAGCGTTGTCCGGAATTATTGGGCGTAAAGCGCGCGCAGGTGGTCCTTTAAGTCTGATGTGAAAGCCCACGGCTCAACCGTGGAGGGTCATTGGAAACTGGGGGACTTGAGTGCAGAAGAGGAAAGTGGAATTCCAAGTGTAGCGGTGAAATGCGTAGAGATTTGGAGGAACACCAGTGGCGAAGGCGACTTTCTGGTCTGTAACTGACACTGAGGCGCGAAAGCGTGGGGAGCAAACAGGATTAGATACCCTGGTAGTCCACGCCGTAAACGATGAGTGCTAAGTGTTAGAGGGTTTCCGCCCTTTAGTGCTGCAGCTAACGCATTAAGCACTCCGCCTGGGGAGTACGGTCGCAAGACTGAAACTCAAAGGAATTGACGGGGGCCCGCACAAGCGGTGGAGCATGTGGTTTAATTCGAAGCAACGCGAAGAACCTTACCAGGTCTTGACATCCTCTGACACTCCTAGAGATAGGACGTTCCCCTTCGGGGGACAGAGTGACAGGTGGTGCATGGTTGTCGTCAGCTCGTGTCGTGAGATGTTGGGTTAAGTCCCGCAACGAGCGCAACCCTTGATCTTAGTTGCCAGCATTCAGTTGGGCACTCTAAGGTGACTGCCGGTGACAAACCGGAGGAAGGTGGGGATGACGTCAAATCATCATGCCCCTTATGACCTGGGCTACACACGTGCTACAATGGACGGTACAAAGGGCAGCAAAACCGCGAGGTCGAGCCAATCCCATAAAACCGTTCTCAGTTCGGATTGCAGGCTGCAACTCGCCTGCATGAAGCCGGAATCGCTAGTAATCGCGGATCAGCATGCCGCGGTGAATACGTTCCCGGGCCTTGTACACACCGCCCGTCACACCACGAGAGTTTGTAACACCCGAAGTCGGTGGGGTAACCTTTTGGAGCCAGCCGCCTAAGGTGGGACAGATGATTGGGGTGAAGTCGTAACAAGGTAGCCGTATCGGAAGGTGCGGCTGGATCACCTCCTTTCTAAGGAATGTACGCTTGTTGTTTTGTTTAGTTTTGAGAGATCTCTCTCATAGATAGTCGGGGCCTATAGCTCAGCTGGTTAGAGCGCACGCCTGATAAGCGTGAGGTCGGTGGTTCGAGTCCACTTAGGCCCACCATTTTTTAATTATAGAACTTTTATGGGGCCTTAGCTCAGCTGGGAGAGCGCCTGCTTTGCACGCAGGAGGTCAGCGGTTCGATCCCGCTAGGCTCCACCAATAGACAAATTCTTGCGAATTGTCATCGTTGTTCCTTGAAAACTAGATAATGTAACTAATATCAAGATATTCACAGAATATCGTTCATCTTAGTAATTTTCTTTATAGATATCATCGCTGATATCGACACATGACCATATTGGTCAACGGTTAAGTTATTAAGGGCGCACGGTGGATGCCTTGGCACTAGGAGCCGATGAAGGACGGGACTAACACCGATATGCTTCGGGGAGCTGTAAGTAAGCTTTGATCCGGAGATTTCCGAATGGGGAAACCCACTGTTCGTAATGGAACAGTATCCTTATCTGAATACATAGGGTATGGAAGGCAGACCCGGGGAACTGAAACATCTTAGTACCCGGAGGAAGAGAAAGCAAATGCGATTTCCTGAGTAGCGGCGAGCGAAACGGAATTAGCCCAAACCAAGAGGCTTGCCTCTTGGGGTTGTAGGACACTCAACATGGAGTTACAAAGGAACGGGGTAAATGAAGCGACCTGGAAAGGTCCGTCATAGAAGGTAAAAACCCTGTAGTTGAAACTTCGTTCCCTCCTGAGTGGATCCTGAGTACGGCGGGACACGAGAAATCCCGTCGGAAGCAGGGAGGACCATCTCCCAAGGCTAAATACTCCCTAGTGACCGATAGTGAACCAGTACCGTGAGGGAAAGGTGAAAAGCACCCCGGAAGGGGAGTGAAATAGATCCTGAAACCGTGTGCCTACAAGTAGTTAGAGCCCGTTAATGGGTGATAGCGTGCCTTTTGTAGAATGAACCGGCGAGTTACGATTACGTGCAAGGTTAAGTCGATGAGACGGAGCCGTAGCGAAAGCGAGTCTGAATAGGGCGAATGAGTACGTGGTCGTAGACCCGAAACCAGGTGATCTACCCATGTCCAGGGTGAAGTTCA
>NZ_CP085237.1:37500-102500 GCF_044809035.1 Sutcliffiella horikoshii
GAACGGTGACAAAACAACGAAGAAAAAGGAAGTTCTGTCATCGTAGAGGTGGAACGGTGCCAAATCAGAGGAAAAAGCGAGAGGTCTGTCATCGTAGAGCGAGAACGGTGCCATTTCAGAGGAAAAGAAGCTAACTTTGTCACTGTTTCGCGTGCATATCAATGCGTGCAAGGGGAACCCCACCACCACCAGTTTGATGAAGACAATTCAAAGAGGATATTTTCGCTGTATATGTTTTCATACAGCTGATGAAGACACTTCCGCAACAATTTCTGCCTATAAAAATGTCTTCATCGCCTTCATTCTACCTAACGTCCCAAATCAACTACTAACCAACACCCTGCGCCCATCTTTTTTTATTCAAAGACAAACACAGACTAGTAGGCGCTACATACACTAGATGTAGGAGATTGGTAGGCTGTGATTTTACTAAAGTAGTATACAATTTTTAGATCTGGTTAGAATAGTGGATGGAGGTGGAGAAAGAGACATGAAGTCAGCCATTCATTCATCATTTGGGGAAACGTGTATTGTTTGTGAAGAACAGAAAGAAAAAGGAATCCATTTGTACACGTCGTTTATTTGTACGGAATGTGAGGGAACGATGCTTCAGACTGATGTGGAAGATCCGAACTATAAGTTTTATCTTCATCAATTGAGAAAGATCACTATTCCTAAGATTTACTCGTAGTGTCTATTTCCATTCATTTAAAAAGAGCCTTTAATTGCATAGTTTTCTATGATGAAAAGTCCTAAAATTAGGGCTTTTATTTTTTGCAGATTTACTTGAGCGGTGAGTGACTATATGTCTAAAGTTCTATCCGTTATAATAGGGGTAAGTGAAACGAATATGTAGAGGGTGTTCTAATGACAAATCAAAATAAAACACCTTTGTTTTCGGGATTAAGAAGTCATTGGGAAGGGGCACCATTGTCTGGGCATGTCCCAGGTCATAAGTTTGGAGCTGTCTTTCCTGAGGAAGCAAGGGATTATTTTAAAAATATATTGAAGTTGGATGCAACAGAGATAACAGGGTTGGATGATTTGCATGATCCGGATGGCATGATAGATGAGGCGCAGCGCTTGGCGAGTGATTTGTATGGTACGGATGAAACATTTTTTCTGGTGAATGGATCTACCGTGGGGAACTTGGCAATGATATTAGCCACATGTAAAAGAGGCAGCAGGGTGCTGGTTCAGAGAAATTGCCATAAGTCTGTGTTGAATGGATTGGAGCTCGCAGGTGCAGATCCTGTTTTTTTACCGTGTGAAGTGGATGAGAATATGGGGGTTGCTGTTTCTGTTGACTTATCCTATCTATACAAGGCACTGGAAACGATAGAAGGAATTAGTGCTGTCGTTTTGACCAACCCGAATTATTATGGCGTAGCGATGAATTTAGATACTGTCATTCAGGCTATACATAGTTATGACATTCCTGTATTAGTAGATGAAGCGCATGGTGCACATTTTCTATTAGGGGAACCTTTTCCGAAGTCGGCACTGTCTAGTGGTGCGGATGTGGTGGTACACTCTGCCCATAAGACCTTACCAGCAATGACAATGGGTTCATGGTTGCATGTTAAGGGAGATAGGGTGAGGAAGGAAAGAGTTTCTCATTTCCTTAAGATGTTACAGTCTAGCAGTCCATCGTATCCGATAATGGCTTCATTGGATATTGCTAGATACTATCTTGCAGCTTTATCACAAAAGGATATACAAGCTATCATGGAGGATATTAAAGATAGCCATCAGATGCTTGAAAAGGTAGAGGGAGTGGAGGTAGTTAACCTTCATGACAGTATGCTTTCTGTCGACCCATTAAAGCTCACGTTACGCTCCACCAACGGACACAGTGGCTTTGCACTATCGACTCTCCTGGAAAAGGAAGGTCTTTTTGTGGAGCTTGCAGACCCTAAGAATGTATTAATTATTTTACCACTTGCTGTTAATGAGAAAAAACATGATATGATAGAGAGAATAGTCCGGGCTGCGTCGAAGGGAAAAGAAGGGAGCATGGAATTGGAACAGGTAACACTACCTCCATTTCCAGCAGAAATAAGTGAACTTGCCATACCTTTCAGTGAACAAGCGGACTATCAACGGATAAAATGCCCGATAGAGGAAGCAGTTGGTGAAGTTGCTGCCGAAGCGATTGTGCCATATCCACCTGGGATCCCCCTTTTATTTAACGGGGAGAAGATTACAAGTTCCACGGTGGAATACATAAAGGCTCTCCAGCTTATCGGTGCAAGGTTTCAGGCTAGCGATGCGTTTAAAAGTAATTATATTTATATATATAAGAGATAAAGGAGTTACAGGATTGTGAAGGGATTATTTATTACATTTGAAGGACCTGAGGGCGCAGGGAAGACGTCTGTCATTCAAAAGTTGGCAGCTGAATTGACGCAACGGGAATATCCTGTCTTACTTACAAGGGAACCTGGAGGCATCAGAATAGCCGAGCAGATTCGAAATGTTATCTTGGATTGTAACAATACAGAAATGGATGCGAGAACAGAAGCATTGCTATATGCTGCTGCTCGCCGTCAGCACTTAGTCGAGCGAGTCATCCCTGCCTTAAAGGAAAATAAAATTGTCCTGTGTGATCGTTTTATCGACAGTTCTCTTGCCTATCAAGGGCATGCGAGGGGGATTGGTGTGGAGGATGTGCTTAGCATCAATGAGTTTGCGACAGAGAAAATGATGCCTGCACTCACTATCTATTTTGACATAGAGCCCGAAGCAGGACTTGAACGGATCGCTGCGAATAATAAACGAGAGATTAATCGTTTAGACCAAGAAGAACTAGACTTCCATTATAAAGTAAAAGAAGGATATGACATGGTAAAAGAAAAGTATGGGGAAAGAATAATGGTGGTGGATGCGTCCAAGGATTTTGAGTCCGTATGCAACCAAGTTAGAGAAATCTTACTCTCCTACATTTCCAAACATGGATTCTAATTTTAACTTAAAAATAAATTACCAAATACGAAATAATGAAGTAAAAGAAAATTAATGGTAAAATAAAGGAGGCGCTTTAAATGAAGATGATTATGGCAGTTATTCAGGATAAAGACAGTAATCGATTAATGAATGCTTTGGTCGAACATAATTTCCGTGCCACGAAACTTGCAAGTACAGGCGGCTTTTTGAAGTCTGGAAATACCACGTTTATGATTGGGACAGAAGATGTTCGAGTTCAAAAGGCATTAGATATCATTAAAGACAATTGCCAGCACCGACAACAGTTGGTTGCACCTGTATCCCCTATGGGCGGGAATGCGGATTCCTATGTTCCATACCCGGTAGAGGTGGAAGTGGGCGGCGCAACAGTCTTTGTTTTGCCTGTTGAGCATTTTCATCAATTCTAACGTTAAGCGGCTGAAAGGCTGCTTTTTTCAGATAAGTTCCATGAAATTAAGTTACCGGAAAGGGACATTTCAGTTATGAAAATTTCAACCGACCTTAGAACAAACATCGATAATGCAAGGATGGATATGAGAGGCGGCTCTGCTGCAACTACTGCCTTTGGGGAGGTCATGCAAAAGCACTCCAATAAATTGCATACCCAGCAATTGCAGTTGTTGATGAAGGATATAGAATTGGTCGGCGACCGCTTGGGGAACTCCCGCTCTTTTCAAGACTTGGCCAAGTATAAAACACTTGTGAAACGTTTTATGGAAGAGGCTGTTGAGTTTGGAATGGAGCTGAACCAGTCCCACCATTGGACAAATGATGGCCAATCCAGGCATCTGCAAGTGGTCAAGAAGGTGGACGAAGCGCTCCTCGGTTTAACTGAAAAGGTCATGAGCCAAGAAGAATCAAGAATAAACATATTAAGCAGTATTGGTGAGATCAAAGGGTTGCTCATCAATTTATATATGTAGGTTAGTGAGTGATAAACAGTGATTAAAAGTTGGTCAGATCTACAAAACCAGCCTACCGTTGCAAGAATCGTTACGAATAGCTTGGAGCGAGATAGAATTGCCCATGCTTATTTATTGGATGGAATGAAGGGCACCGGAAAAAAAGAGGTGAGCTATCTTTTTGCAAAAAGCTTGTTGTGTAAGGACTTGAACGGGGTTAATCCGTGTCAAAACTGCTCAAATTGTAAGCGGATAGATTCACGAAATCACCCCGATGTCCATGTCGTGGAACCGGATGGTAACTCCATAAAGAAGCAGCAAATTCAATTCTTGCAAGAGGAGTTCACGAAAACGGGCTTGGAGTCCAAGAGAAAAATATATATTATTGAGCATGCAGATAAGATGACAACAAATGCAGCCAATAGTTTATTGAAATTCTTGGAGGAACCGAACCAAGAAACGTTTGCTTTTTTATTGACGGAAAATGTGAATCAAATGTTAAATACCATCATTTCAAGGTGTCAGCCTCTTTCATTCCGAGCATTAACATCAGACGGACTGGTAGCAAAGCTTACAGCGGAAGAAATTCCACTGCCATTAGCCAAGTCAGCGGCATCCTTAACGAACAGTTTAGAGGAAGCGGTAGAATTATGTCGAGATGATTGGTTTGCGCTAGCTAGAAACTTAGTGATAAAATTGTATGAAGCAATATTTAATCGACCTCAGGCATCTTTGCTATTTATACAAGAAAAATGGATGCCCCATTTTTCCGATAGAAAGCAACTGGAGATAGGTTTAGATTTAATGCTATTCATTTATAAAGATATGCTGTATGCTCAGTTATCCAAAGAGGAGCAGCTGGTGTTTGTCGACGAGAAAGAGTTGATTCAGAAGTTGGCACTCCAGACGACTCAACAGAGAGTGACCGAGCAATTGTCCTATATATTACAGAGCAAATCTCGGTTGGCATCGAATGTGAATCCGCACCTTCTCATGGAACAATTAGCGTTAAACTTGCAGGAGGGATATTAGTTTGTATGAAGTAGTGGGAGTTCGTTTTAAAAAAGCAGGGAAAATATACTATTTTGACCCAAATGGGCTTGATATAAAAGATAATGAGTTTGTCATTGTCGAAACAGTAAGAGGCGTGGAGTTCGGAAAAGCTGTCATCGGTCAAAAGAAAGTCGACGATAATGATGTCGTGCTGCCGTTGAAAAAAGTACTCCGCATTGCTGATCAGAAAGATCGACTTATTGTAGAAGAAAATAAAAAGGCTGCAAATGAAGCGTTTGATGTGTGTTTTGGTAAAGTAAATGATCATGGGCTGGACATGAAGCTAGTCGATGTGGAATATACGTTTGATCGAAATAAAATCATCTTCTATTTCACTGCAGATGGACGTGTGGATTTCAGGGAACTTGTAAAAGATCTTGCTTCCATTTTCCGCACAAGAATCGAACTTAGACAAATTGGTGTTCGTGATGAAGCCAAACTTTTGGGTGGTATCGGCCCTTGTGGACGCATGCTTTGCTGTTCCACGTTCTTGGGAGACTTTGAACCGGTATCCATTAAAATGGCGAAGGATCAAAACCTGTCGTTGAATCCTTCCAAGATTTCCGGACTATGTGGTCGTCTAATGTGCTGTCTGAAGTATGAAAATGACGAATATGAGTCCGCCAAAGAGCAATTACCGGATTTGGATGAAGTAATAAAAACGCCAAATGGGGTAGGCCGTGTAGTAGGATTGAATATACTCGAACGCGTGCTTCAAGTGGAGTTGTCCGGGAAGGACCGAGTGGTCGAATTTTCTCTAGACGAATTACTTCAAGAGGGAGCCGTTTCAACGCAAGCCACAGATTAAGAGGTGGAAAACTTGGACAAGAAGGAAATATTTGATTCTGTCAGCAATATGGAAGAACAGATCGGACATTTATATAAACAGCTTGGAGATTTAAAAGAACACCTTGCCCTGATTATAGAAGAGAACAACAGTGTACTGGTGGAAAACAGTCACCTCCGCAAACGTCTAGAGCAGATGACGGCTGTGGAGGAAAAACCGGAACATAAGCGTAAGAAAAAGCAGCATGAGGCAAAGCAGACGGATGTGGGAGAAGGCTATGATAATTTGGCCAGGCTCTATCAGGAAGGGTTTCATATTTGTAACCTGAATTTCGGCAGTCCCCGCAAAGAAGGGGATTGTATGTTTTGTTTGTCTTTCCTTAATAAGAAGTAGAGAGTCGCTTCTCCGTAACGGGGTGGCGGCTTTTTGTTTGATTGTCTTAGTACGTTTGATTTCGTTTGATTTCCCGTTCCAGGCGCTTCGCTTGCCTGCGGGCGGTCCGTGAGGCTCTTCACTTCGCCTGAGGGGTCTCACCTGTCCCTTCCTCCCGCGGGCGTCTGCGCGCCTTCCACTCCAATCAATAGGAATTACATCTTACTTATGGGAAAGTAAAATCTTTATGGCTCTTATGTTTTTTGTGGGGATTGCGTTATAATAGGGAAAGATTATGGTACGAAAGGGTTTTGTTAGATGGTAGAGCTTGTAGGTGATGAGCGTCTGGATTATTTATTGGCGGAGAATTTACGGATTATCCAGAGTCCCTCTGTGTTTTCATTTTCATTGGATGCGGTCCTGTTGGCGCAATTTGTGTATGTTCCGATCCAAAAAGGAAACATAATGGATCTGTGCACAGGAAATGGCATCATTCCGCTATTATTGAGTAAACGTACAAAGGGAAACATTACAGGAGTAGAGATTCAGGAGCGGCTTGCCGGCATGGCCGAGCGAAGCATTTCTTATAACAATCTGGAGAATCAGCTTAAAGTCATTAACATGGACCTTAAAGAGCTGCCAGCATTGTTGGAAAACAAAAAGTTTGACGTGGTAACATGCAATCCTCCTTATTTTCCTTTAACAGATCAAGAAGAAAAAATAAACACTAATATTCATTATGCCATCGCAAGGCATGAAATAGAATGCACACTTGAAGATGTGGTACGGGTCAGCAGCCAGATTACCAAACAAGGCGGAAAGGTGGCGTTCGTCCATCGTCCAGGCAGACTGCTTGATATCGTCACCTTGATGAGGAAATACCGCATAGAACCTAAACGCCTTCAATTTGTTCATTCCAAACTAGGAAAACCCGCCAATACACTTCTAATAGAAGGAATTAAGGATGGAAATGCCGATTTGAAAATCCTCCCGCCTCTTTTAGTGTACAACGAAAACGGCGAATACACCCCAGAAGTGAGAGAAATGCTTTTTGGAAAAGAACAAAGTGGAGAAAAAATATAGTAGCCAAGAAAAAAGAGGGATACAATATGGACTTATGGCAACAAAACAGCTTTAATGAATCATACAACCAGGGCAGACTTTATCTCATCCCAACCCCCATCGGGAATCTAGAAGACATTACTTTCCGTTGCTTAAGGATGCTAAAAGAAGTCGACTATATCGCAGCAGAAGACACTCGAAACACCAAAAAACTATGTAACTATTTCGAGATAACCACACCTCTAATCAGTTACCACGAGCATAACAAAGAACAAAGCGGCAGGAAAATAATCGATCTTTTAAAAGAAGGCAAGGACATTGGACTTGTAAGCGATGCCGGCATGCCGTCCATCTCAGATCCTGGTTACGAGATAGTAGTGGAAGCACTCGAAGAAAAGCTGTATGTTGTTCCTTTGCCAGGAGCAAACGCAGCATTAACCGCACTAATTGCATCTGGGTTAGTCTCACAACCATTTTACTTTTATGGCTTTCTGGATCGTCAGAAGAAGGAAAAGAAAAAGGAACTGGAGCGGCTGAAAAAGTTCACCGATACATTTATTCTCTACGAATCTCCACATCGTTTGAAGGACACGCTCAGCTTGATGCATGACATTCTTGGGAACCGTTCCATCGTCGTAAGTCGTGAGCTTACGAAAAAATTCGAAGAGTTTACAAGAGGAAGCATTTCTGAAGTACTGGCTCTATATGAAGAGCAAGGGATCAAGGGTGAATGTTGCATTATAATAGAAGGAAGTAGTGAAGAAGCCGACGATGACACAGAATCTTGGTGGCAGGATCTCTCTATTTTAGAGCATGTCCAACAGGTGATGGAGGCAGAAGGCTGTTCTTCCAAAGAAGCCATTAAGCAAGTTTCCAAAGAGCGTAACTTACCAAAAAGAGACGTATATCAAGCATTTCATGTAGAGTAATTTGCATATATAAAAAAAAGAGGGTGCCGCAGCATCCTCTTTTCTGTGTCATATCATTATTTTGCTTGTAAGTTGTTTTGGATCTCTTCGATGATTTTTTCTGCACCTTCACGGCTTAAGATGATTTTTCCATCTGCAAGAGTAAGGTTGTTATCAGAAACTTCACCAGTAACTTGGCAAGTCATGTTTGGCTTGTATTTTTTCAAGATGATTTTTTCGTCATCTACATAAATCTCCAAAGCGTCTTTTTCAGCAATTCCTAATGTTCTGCGAAGCTCGATAGGAATAACCACGCGGCCTAACTCGTCAACTTTACGTACAATACCAGTAGATTTCATAAGAAAAATACCCCTCTCCAAAATAAAAGTTTATTTACTATTATTAATCTATCATTTTCGTCATTATTCGACAAATCTAACGTGCTTTCATCATAACAATATTTACAAAAACCGTCAAGAATTTTGTTTGAAAATATTTGTATTTCTTTAAATAAATGTATTCCAAAAGCGCAAAAATAGCTCTGTAATAAGGGTTTACTGGAATTTGTCGAAGGTTAACATTTACAATTACTTACTAATTTTCAATAGAATACTAACTTAATTATAATCATCATTCGACAAAATTCAACTAGTTTATTCGACAAATTTTTCGACAAATGTCGAATTTGTAGGAAACGCTCAATTACATGCAGTGGGAAAGAAAGAGGAGATAAAAAGTTTTTGCTCAATCCTTAACAATACGGGTGGAAACCATGTATAATAGTTATAAAAAATAGGTTATGATGTTGATATATATACGAAGTTGAAAAACGCTCATCGCTCTCGTCCATTGGGCGGGAGTTTTCTACTTTTATATATTTCGATTATAGGGAGGTAATTTTTGATGGTAGCCGATAAAAAAACTTTTTACATTACAACACCTATCTATTATCCAAGTGGTAATTTACATATTGGTCATGCATATACGACAGTGGCGGGAGACGCAATGGCCCGTTACAAACGTCTGAAAGGCTTTGATGTGATGTACTTAACCGGTACTGACGAGCACGGACAGAAGATTCAGCGAAAAGCGGAGGAAAAAGGCATCACTTCTCAAGCATACGTTGATGATATTGTGTCAGGTATCAAAGAGCTTTGGGAAAAACTAGATATTTCGTACGATGATTTCATCCGTACAACGGAAAGCCGCCATAAAGAAGTGGTAGAAAAGATCTTTAAACAGTTATTGGATCAAGGGGATATTTATCTGGATGAATATGAAGGATGGTATTCGGTTCCGGATGAAACATATTACAGAGAGCATCAGCTTGTCGATCCTATCCATGAAAATGGGAAAGTAGTTGGCGGAAAGAGTCCAGACAGCGGCCACCCTGTTGAATTGGTGAGAGAGCAGTCTTATTTCTTCCGCATGGGTAAATATGTGGACCGCCTGCTTCAATATTACGATGAAAATCCAGAGTTCATCCAACCAGAATCGAGAAAAAATGAAATGGTCAACAACTTCATTAAACCTGGTCTGGAAGACTTAGCTGTTTCTAGAACTTCATTCGACTGGGGCGTAAAGGTTCCGGGAGACCCAAAACATGTTATCTATGTTTGGATTGATGCATTGTCCAACTATATTACGGCACTTGGTTATGGCACAGATAATGATGAGAAGTATATGAAGTATTGGCCTGCAGATGTGCATCTTGTAGGGAAAGAAATTGTACGTTTTCACACCATTTACTGGCCAATCATGTTGATGGCATTGGACCTGCCGTTACCAAAGAAAGTTTTTGCACACGGCTGGCTTCTCATGAAAGATGGAAAGATGTCCAAGTCAAAAGGGAATGTGGTGGACCCTGTTACCTTGATTGACCGCTACGGCCTTGATGCCTTGAGATATTACCTGTTAAGAGAAGTTCCGTTTGGAGCAGATGGTGTCTTCACACCAGAAGGCTTCGTAGAAAGAGTAAACTTCGATCTAGCCAATGACCTTGGGAACCTGTTGAACAGAACGGTTGCCATGATCGATAAGTATTTTAACGGCGAAGTACCTGTTTACACCGGTATTGTAACAGAGTTTGACCAAACGTTAAGCGAGCTTTCCGTTAAGACTGTTCAACAGTATGAGAATGCCATGGAAAACATGGAATTCTCTGTGGCGTTATCTTCTATCTGGCAGCTTGTTAGCCGAACGAACAAATATATAGATGAAACGCAGCCATGGGTGTTAGCAAAAAATGAAGAGACAAAAAATCAGCTTGCATCTGCGATGGCACACCTTGCAGAATCACTGCGATTCATCGGGATTCTCTTAAAGCCATTCTTGACTAGAACGCCGGGGAAAATATTCGCTCAACTTGGAGTAAATGAATCCTTAACTACATGGGAGAGTTTATCCGCATTCGGACAGATTCTTGCAGGCACGAAGACAGTGAAAGCAGATCCTATTTTTCCTCGTCTTGATGTAAAAGAAGAGGTCGAGCATATTAAACAAATCATGCAGCCTTCTGCACCGGCAGAAAAAACGGAGGAAAAAGCGGTAGAAGAAGCACCGCCGGTATCCGAGGAGATCACGTTTGATGATTTCATGAAAATTGATTTGCGTGTAGCAGAAGTAACTCACTGTGAGCCCGTAAAAAAGGCCGACAAGCTATTAAAGCTTCAGTTAGATCTTGGGTATGAAAAGAGACAGGTAGTTTCTGGTATCGCAAAGCATTACAAACCGGAAGAGTTAGTAGGGAAGCGAGTTATTTGCGTAACGAACTTGAAACCTGTTAAACTTCGGGGAGAGTTATCGGAAGGGATGATTCTTGCAGGGGAAAAGGATGGAAAATTATCCTTGGCGTCTGTGGATGCGACCTTGCCGTTAGGTGCTAAAGTAAAATAATTAGTATTTGGATAAAATAATTTCAGGAAAAAAGAGGTGTTTCACGTGTAACAACGGGTTGCACCTCTTTGTTTCTTTTTTCAAATATTATTTGCTTATATTATTTTAAGAAAAGGATTTAATTCTCATTTCAACCAATATATTACGGGAGTGTTTTTCATGTTATTTGATACACATGTTCATTTGAATGCAGACCAATACGAGGAAGATTTACAAGAGGTAATTGATCGTGCCCAAGCAGAAAAGGTGACAAACATGGTGGTAGTGGGGTTTGACCGAAAAACGATCACCAGGGCGATGGAGCTTGTGGAAAAATACGATTTTCTTTATGCGGCAGTTGGTTGGCATCCAGTTGATGCGATAGATATGACAGAAGAGGACCTTGCTTGGATAGAAGATCTTGCTTCCCATGAAAAAGTAGTGGCAATCGGAGAGATGGGGCTTGACTATCATTGGGACAAATCTCCAAAAGAGGTGCAAAAAGAAGTGTTCCGAAAGCAAATCCAGCTGGCGAAAAAAGTGAAGCTTCCTATCGTCATTCATAACAGGGACGCAACAGCGGATGTGGTTCAAATTTTAAAAGAAGAAGATGCAAAAGAAGTGGGCGGAATCATGCATTGCTTCACGGGCAGCCTGGAAGTGGCCAAGGAATGCATGGAGATGAATTTTTATATTTCATTTGGCGGACCTGTGACATTCAAGAATGCGAAAAAGCCGAAAGAAGTAGTAAAAGAAATTCCAATGGATAAACTCCTCATCGAAACGGATTGCCCTTATTTGACGCCCCATCCATACAGGGGAAAAAGAAATGAGCCGGGGTATGTACGACTAGTTGCAGAACAAATTGCAGAGTTGAAAGAATTAACGATAGAGGAAGTAGCAGAAAAAACAACAGCAAATGCTAAGAAATTATTCGGCATAATATGACAAAGAAACTTGTCAAAAAAGGCGGATACTTGTCCATTTTGGGGGAAAACAAATAAGTTCTACCTCTCTACTTCTCCTCATAGGATAATCGTGTCGATAGTTTTCACTTCCCTTTTGTGAGAATTTTCTGCATAATAGACATTACGGTCGAGCCAATGGAACGGGTTGACAAGTTACATAACTGTCTATATAATCCATTCGAGGAGAAGGAGGCGTTTTTTTACATGTTACATAGCATGAAAAAACTGTTTTCTGGTAAGTTGAGCAGGACGAAACTGGCCATTACTATTACTAGTTTCATAGTCTTCTCAATCATACTTGGCTTTGGTGTCTTTCAAGGCACAAAGGCTGCTGTAACAGTGAATGTGGACGGTGAGGAAGTCACGGTGCGCACGCACGCAAAAACTGTAGCGGATATTTTAAAAGAGTTGGACATAAAAGTTCATCCTGAGGATAAATTGGAGCCTCCTGAAAATACCGTTGTCAGCGATTCCATGCAAATTGTCTGGGATCCTGCAAAAGAAGTGAAACTTGTCATCGGTGATAAGGAACACGCGATCTATACAACAGCAGAGACAGTAAAAGATTTCTTAGCAGAAAGAAAAATAGATATAAACAAGCACGATAAAGTTAGTCAAGATTTAAATACCCCCCTGAAAGACAATTTAATCATTGCCATCGAGAAGGCATTTGAAGTTACCTTGAATGTCGGGGGAGAAAAACAACAAGTATGGTCTACTTCGACTACGGTCGCTGACTTTTTAGAACAGCACGATATCACAGTAAATGATCTTGACCGAGTGGAGCCTAGTCTAGAAGAATTGGTAGCAAAGGATACTGTAGTTAATATTACTAGAGTTGAAAAGGTCACCGATGTAGTGGAAGAGCCTATTGAATTTGGTGTTGTAACTCAAAATGATAATTCCCTAGATAAGGGGAAAGAGCAAGTGGTCCAGCAAGGGGAAAATGGGACCGTTGCCAATCATTATGAAGTCATATTAGAGAACGGCAAAGAAGTATCACGTGAATTGGTGAAAACAGAAACGGTGAAGGAATCGTTAGATCGCATAGTTGCTGTAGGAACGAAAGCTCCGCCACCTCCACAACCTAAACCTCAACAGGTTGTGTCACGTAGCACAGAATCAAGCTCTAAAGAGTTTTATGTATCTTCTACGGCATATACAGCATTCTGTAATGGGTGTAGCGGTGTGACGAGTACGGGCATTAACTTACGAACAAATCCTGGAGCGAAAGTAATTGCAGTTGACCCTAGTGTCATTCCTTTAGGGACAAAAGTCTATGTGGAAGGCTACGGCTACGCTGTTGCCGGAGATACAGGCGGTGCCATAAAGGGCAACAAAATTGATGTTTTCTTCGCCGATAAAGATGCTGCATATCGTTGGGGAAGGAAAAAAGTAAAAATCAAGATTCTTGATTAGTCTTATGTGATAGTTAGTTCAAGCAGAGGTTTCTTCATGCCTCTGCTTTTTTCTGTTAAAATAAATATTAGTAATAGAAGACAAAATAAAGTAGAATACATACTATTGTTTGTAATTTGCAGTTCATTACATTAGACGTTTATCATAGACGAAAAGTTTCACTCTTTTGGAGGAAAAAATGAAAATAAAAGAAATTATTGTGGTGGAAGGAAAAGATGATACGGTTGCCATTAAGCGGGCAGTTGATGCTGATACAATCGAAACAGGCGGGTCGGCCATCAATGAGGAGATACTGAATCGTATTAGGCATGCCCAGGACACCAGGGGCGTCATTGTCTTCACAGATCCTGACTATCCTGGTGAAAAAATACGACATACCATCAGACAGGCTGTTCCCGGTTGTAAGCACGCCTTTTTGCCAAAAGAAAAGGCACGCGGCAAACACGGTAAAGGAATCGGTGTAGAACATGCCACCGTTAAAGATATACAACAAGCATTAGAAGGGTTGCATCAGGAATATGAACAGGATACAGAAGAAATTCCTTTTGAGGCACTTGTCTATTACGGTCTTGTAGCAGGTCCGGCAGCCAAAAGCAGGAGAGAGCGCTTAGGCATGGAACTAAACATTGGCTATACGAACGGTAAACAGCTTCAAAAGCGCTTGCAGATGTTCCATATCTCCTTAGAAAGATTAAAGCAAGCATTAAAGAAAATAGACCAGGAGGAGCAATAAATGCATAAAGATATTGCCACACCGAAAAGAACAAAGGAAATATTAGATAAGTACGGCTTCTCTTTTAAAAAGAGTTTGGGACAGAACTTCCTGATTGACACAAACATCCTGAGGAATATTGTGGAATATGGAGAAGTGTCAGAAAAAACTGCGGCAATCGAAATTGGCCCAGGAATCGGAGCGTTAACCGAACAAATCGCGAAACGGGCGGGAAAGGTTTTCGCTTTTGAAATCGATCAAAGGCTTCTGCCAATCTTAGAGGACACCCTATCGCCTTATGACAACATCACCGTTATCCATAAAGATATTCTGAAGGCAGATGTAACAGAACTGATTGGAGAAGAATTAAAGGCATATGAGGAAGTCCGAGTGATTGCCAACCTTCCTTACTACGTCACCACCCCTATCATCATGAAGCTATTGCAGGAGGGACTACCCCTTAAAAGCATTACTGTCATGTTGCAAAAAGAAGTGGCAGAGCGCATGGCTGCAAAGCCTGGTACCAAGGAATACGGGTCCCTTTCCATTGCAGTGCAATATTTTACTCAAGCGGAAACGGTGATGATTGTTCCGAAAACGGTTTTCGTGCCACAACCTAATGTGGACTCCGCTGTCATTCGTCTGCTAGTACGTGAAGAGCCGCCAGTGCGTGTGAAAGATGAGGACTTCTTCTTTGAAGTAGTACGCGCAAGCTTTGGACAGCGAAGAAAAACGATTTTAAATAACCTGACAAGCAACCTGCCGGACGGCAAGGCGAAAAAACAGGGAATAGAAGCGGCCCTTGCCAATTCATCTGTAGATCCGCAAAGACGCGGAGAAACCCTCTCCATTGAAGAGTTCGGTGTTTTAAGTGATGAATTGTTCCCGCTTTTTAAAACAGAAACGGCCTGATTATGGTCGTTTTTTTACGTTTAGGAATTGACTTCGGCCAAATGTGCCGCAAGCTGTTTTACACTAAGGAAAGTGCTCACACACCAAAAGGCCCCTGCATACTCTAGGTTAGATAGACCGTTGGGGTAAATGCCTTCTCCCAGTTGGAGGGAAAAAGATGATGCTGAAAATTGGAGACATTGTTGCGCGAAAGTCCTATAATTACGATCTATTATTTCGTGTGATGGATATACATGAGAATGAATTAAAACAGCGTGTTGTTTTATTATATGGGGAAGAAGTTAGACTTATGGCGGATGCCCCTTACGAAGACCTGAAAGTGGTGGATGGAAAGGAGCATATGACCAGGAAGCAAAGGGCGGAATCCAAGGTCAATAGATCTCTGCAGCTCCTTCAACAGGACTACCAGCTCATTCGGGAAAAGAACGAATACGAGGCAACAGGCGGGTATAGTACAGAGCAAAACTATTTCCAAGTGCCGGGAAAGGTCTTGCATTTGGATGGTGATCCACTT
Source organism: Sutcliffiella horikoshii (assembly GCF_044809035.1). Taxonomy (GTDB): domain Bacteria; phylum Bacillota; class Bacilli; order Bacillales; family Bacillaceae_I; genus Sutcliffiella_A; species Sutcliffiella_A horikoshii_G. Next base: position 52,951 of record NZ_CP085237.1, read on the forward strand.
TATTTGAAAAAGTGCCTGGAGCTTTATGAAAGAATTGGCGTACCTGTGAATGGTGTGCATGTCAATGAAAAAGAAATGCCCTTGAAAATAACCGAATTGATGGAAAGATATCGACCGGATATCCTGGTCATAACCGGTCATGACGCTTACTCCAAGAGCAAGGGGAAGGTGTCAGAACTCAAAGCATATCGCCACTCGTGGCACTTTGTGCAAACAGTGAAAGAAGTCCGCCGCATCCAGCCGAACCTCGATCAGTTAGTCATTTTCGCAGGAGCGTGCCAGTCCCACTTCGAATCCTTAATTCAGGCAGGCGCAAACTTCGCAAGCTCTCCTTCTCGTGTGAATATCCATGCGCTCGATCCTGTTTATATTGTCGGAAGAATTTGTTTCACTCCTTTTATGGAACGCGTAAACGTCTGGGATTTATTGAAGAATACTTTAACAGGGGATAAGGGTTTGGGCGGTATTGAAACAAGAGGGGTGTTACGGACGGGAATGCCTTTTAGGCCTTATAAAGATGACGAAGATGAAGACTCTTAACGATGTATTATGTTAAGGGTTTTTTGTCGTATTTTCGCAAGTTTTTTTTATGTCGAATCCTTTACTGATAAGGATAAATAGCTAATTATAAAATTTATACATAATTATTCCGTTTAATGCGCATAGTAAATGTAGACATATGAAGATAATTGTAGACAAAAATATATTGACAGGTTGCTTTTCGGGTTGTTATAATTTTAAGTTTTATTTGATTTTTTATTAAAATTATGTTACACTAACTATAGTATAGTGAGGTGGAGTAAAATGGGAAAAACGTTAGTAGAAATCAAAAGGACGTTAGATTCTAATTTAGGTAAAAAGTTAACTCTTCGTGCTAACGGTGGTCGTAGAAAGACAATTGAGCGCATAGGGATATTAGCAGAAACTTATCCATCAGTATTTGTAATAGAACTAGATCAAGACGAAAATGCTTTTGAACGTGTATCCTACAGCTATGCAGATGTCCTCACAGAGACGGTACAACTTACATTTTTCGAAGAAGGAAATATGGCTATAAGTGGGCAGTAGACAAATTTGTTTGCTGCTTTTTATTTTGCCCAAAAACACCTTAGCCTGGCGCGGAAATCAACAGCGGGTTTAAAGAAAACCCTTAAAAATACATATATAACCGCTTATAAAAAGACAAAAGCCCTCCAATACTAATACTGTCGCGTTTAACGATCAAAGAGGAGGGCTTTTATCATGAGCAGAAGACGGAGTTTAATGTCTCATCAGCTTAAAGAAGAACTGGCAAAAGAGCTTGGTTTCTATGATGTCGTCCAAAGCGAAGGCTGGGGCGGAATCAAAGCCAAGGATGCCGGAAACATGGTAAAACGTGCCATAGAATTAGCAGAGCGACAACTTGTACAAAACAACAAAATTAAGTAAATGAAGAGCCGAAGTGAAAGCCACTTCGGTTTTTTGGCAACATAGAAAAGGACAGATCACTTTTGGAAACATAATATTTCCCATTCATGGAGATATTTCTGACAAGGAATATGGTACAATACATAGATAATTGGAGACGAATGAAGAAGGTGAAGAAAGTGAGACTGTTAGAAAAAGCACCAGCGAAAATAAACTTGTCGCTAGATGTGCTACATAAGCGTCCAGACGGATTTCATGAAGTGAAAATGATTATGACCACCATCGATTTAGCTGACCGTATTGAACTGTCAGAGCGAAAAGATGGTCAAATCACCATTCTATCTCATAATCGATATGTTCCGGACGACAATCGAAATTTGGCCTACCAAGCAGCAGCCCTGTTGAAAGAGCGGTTTAACGTTAAGCAAGGGGTATCCATTGGAATCACAAAGGTTATACCTGTTGCAGCAGGATTGGCTGGCGGAAGCAGTGATGCTGCTGCTACGTTACGCGGTTTGAACAGGCTTTGGAAACTAGGACTGACTCTGGATGAGCTGGCTGAGATTGGAGCGAAGATAGGTTCTGATGTCTCTTTCTGTGTGTACGGCGGGACTGCGCTGGCGACGGGAAGAGGGGAAATTGTCCAGCATATCCCTGCACCACCTCATAGTTGGATTGTTCTGGCGAAGCCTACCATTGGCGTATCAACAGCCGAGGTGTATAACAACCTTGATCTTAGCAAGGTGGAGCACCCGGATGTTGAAGGAATGCTTGCTGCCATCCATGAAAATGATTATGACAAGATGATCGGGCTTGTAGGCAACGTGCTGGAAAGTGTTACCTTAAAGCTTTATCCGGAAGTGGCGCACATCAAAGAACAGATGAAAAAATTCGGAGCAGATGCCGTATTGATGAGCGGCAGTGGGCCAACTGTATTTGGAATTGTTCAGTATGATTCAAGAATGCATCGCATCTGCAATGGACTGAGAGGGTTCTGCGATCAGGTGTTTGCCGTCAGAATTATTGGCGAGCGGAACAACCTGGAGCCTTGATTAAATCCGTATATTAATGTTATATTTACATTAGAATATTCGGATTTTAGGAGGAAAAAGCATGAAATTACGTCGAAGTGGTCGTCTTGTGGACATGACACATTATTTGCTGCAGCATCCACAAGGGTTAGTTCCGCTTTCCTTCTTTGCTGACCGCTACGGGTCTGCAAAGTCTTCCATCAGTGAAGATCTTGGAATCATCAAACAAACTTTCGAACAGCAAGGAATTGGTACGCTTATGACGGTACCTGGTGCTGCCGGCGGTGTCAGATACATCCCTTATGTAAGTCATGAAGAGGCATCCGCCTATCTAGAGGAACTGTGTGAGATGATTGCAAAGCCGGAAAGGTTACTGCCTGGCGGGTACCTGTATATGACCGATATCCTTGGCAACCCGAAAGTGTTAAACAAAGTTGGGAAAATGTTCGCAACAGCATTCAGTCACAAAAAAGTGGATGTTGTCATGACGATGGCGACTAAAGGAATTCCGCTTGCACATGCAGTGGCAAGCTTTTTGAATGTGCCAGTTGTCATTGTAAGACGTGACAGCAGAGTCACAGAAGGCTCTACAGTGAGCATTAATTATGTTTCAGGTTCATCCAAACGAATTCAAACGATGGTCCTGGCAAAAAGAAGTTTGGAAACGGGTTCTAACGTCTTGATTATTGATGACTTTATGAAGGCAGGCGGGACAGTCAGCGGAATGGTCAATCTATTAGCTGAGTTTCAGGCGAACGTTGCTGGCATCGGGATTCTAGTCGAGTCTGAAAACATTGAAGAACGCCTTGTCGATGACTATGTTTCCTTGGCTAAGCTGGAAAAGGTAAGTGAAAGAGACCGACATATAGAAGTGCAACAAGGCAACTATCTTCAGCATGTGAAAGAAAATATTACAATAAACTAAAGGATGTGTAAGTTCATGAAAGTTGTTCATACAGATGCCGCTCCAAAAGCGATAGGTCCATACTCCCAGGGGATCATCGTCAACAATCTTTTTTACAGTTCCGGACAAATCCCGTTACTGCCTAACGGTGAACTACTTGAAGGGGACGTGAAAGCTCAAACTCATCAAGTGTTTAAAAATCTGCAAGCAGTATTAGAAGAAGCGGGTGCTTCCTTTGAGACCGTAGTGAAAGCTACTGTTTTCATTAAAGATATGAATCAATTTGGAGAAATAAACGAAGTGTATGGAGAGTATTTCTCTTCCCACAAACCTGCAAGATCTTGTGTAGAGGTAGCTCGTTTACCGAAAGATGTTCTTGTAGAAATAGAGGTTATCGCTCTAGTAAAATAGAATCTGTTCTTTTTACACCAATTTGCCCAAAATTTTCAAAAAAAATTTGAAAATAAGAAGGAATTCTAGAAAATTTAGAGAATTTATAATACTAAGTTTTTTATTGGGACAAAAGGTGGTGAACAGAATGGAAGTAACTGACGTAAGATTACGCCGCGTAAATACCGATGGTCGCATGAGAGCTATTGCATCAATTACATTAGATCATGAATTCGTTGTTCATGACATCCGTGTAATCGATGGAAACAACGGCTTGTTCGTTGCGATGCCAAGTAAACGTACGCCGGATGGAGAATTCCGTGATATCGCGCACCCGATCAATTCCGGGACGCGAGGGAAAATCCAAGAAGCGGTTTTAGCAGAGTACCACCGCTTAGGCGAATTAGAAGTAGAATACGAAGAAGCAGGCGCTTCTTAATCAATAGAAGGTGAAACAGGCTGTTATGCGGCCTGTTTTTTCTTTTGCGTTTTTTTGACAAAAAAATGTACTTTCGTGTACTTCCTTGAAATGGGCCCCGTTTTAGGATATATTCGTAATGGATAATTAGGTGAAAATGGAGGCCGTTATGATAAATCGATATGCCGTAATATTAGCAGCTGGGCAAGGTACACGAATGAAATCTAAATTATATAAAGTGTTACACCCTGTTTGTGGCAAACCAATGGTACAACATGTGGTCGATCATGTTTCTGCCCTCAACTTCGAGAAGATTGTTACTGTAGTCGGGCATGGAGCGGAAACAGTAAAGAGCCATCTTGGAACAAAAAGCGAGTATGCCCTTCAGGCAGAACAGCTCGGAACGGCACATGCAGTCATGCAATCCGCACCAATGTTGCAAGATAAAAAAGGCGTAACACTGGTCATTTGTGGAGATACTCCACTTATCACACCGGAAACAATGCAAGAATTGCTTGATCTGCACGAAAATACGGGAGCAAAGGCTACCATCTTGACTGCTTATGCAGAAGATCCTACTGGGTATGGACGTATTATCCGTAACAGCGAAGGACATGTTGGGAAAATTGTCGAGCACAAGGACGCTAACGACGAAGAGCGTAAAGTGACAGAAATCAATACGGGTACTTACTGTTTTGACAACGAATCACTTTTTACAGCGCTAAACAACGTTTCTAATGACAATGTTCAAGGGGAGTATTACCTTCCGGATGTCATAGAAATTATAAAAGAACAAGGCGATATCGTTTCAGCCTACCAGACATTGGACTTTGATGAAACACTTGGAGTCAATGACAGAGTAGCTCTTTCTCAAGCCGAAAAAACCATGAAGAAAAGAATTAATAAAAAACATATGATCAATGGGGTTAGTATCATTGATCCAGATAATACGTATATTTCTGCAGATGCAGAGATTGGCAGAGATACTGTCATCAACCCGGGCACCGTCATCTTAGGCGCTTCTAAAATCGGGGAAGATTGCACCATCGGTCCAAGCTCTGAAATTAAAGACTGTGAAATCGGGGACCGTACAACCATACGTCAATCTGTGGCACATGACAGTGAAATTGGTAACGACGTAAATATTGGACCATTTGCTCATGTAAGACCAGATTCCAAGATTGGAAATGAAGTAAAACTCGGTAACTTTGTTGAAGTGAAAAAAGCGACATTTGGAAACGGAAGCAAGGCTTCTCATCTTAGCTATATTGGAGATGCGGAAGTAGGAGCGGATGTAAACCTCGGTTGCGGATCCATCACTGTCAACTATGATGGGAAAAAGAAATACTTAACCAAAATTGAAGATGGTGTGTTTGTAGGGTGTAACTCCAACTTGGTGGCACCTGTGACAATCGGCAAAAACGCTTATGTTGCAGCTGGATCCACCATCACAGAAGATGTACCTGGAGAAGCACTGTCCATCGCACGCGCTCGCCAAGTAAACAAAGAAAACTACGTAAACAAGCTTCACAATAAATAAATCAACCTAGCGGAGGGTTCAAGAAATCATGCCAAAGTATGCAGATTCTAATCTAAAGATTTTCACATTAAATTCCAATACAGCCTTAGCCGAAGAAATTGCACAACACGTAGGTGTTCCAATCGGAAAATGTTCTGTTGCCCGTTTCAGTGATGGAGAAGTACAAATCAACATCGAGGAAAGCATCCGTGGATGTGACGTGTATGTTATCCAATCTACAAGCGCACCAGTAAACGAACATATCATGGAGACACTTATCATGATCGATGCACTAAAACGTGCTTCTGCAAAAACAATTAACATTGTGATGCCTTACTACGGGTACGGAAGACAAGATCGTAAAGCGCGCGCGCGTGAACCAATCACGGCGAAACTAGTGGCAAACCTTTTAGAAACTGCTGGAGCAGACCGCGTTATTACGCTTGATCTGCATGCACCTCAAATTCAAGGATTCTTTGATATTCTAATTGATCATTTAATGGGTGTTCCTATCTTGGCAGAGTACTTTGAAAACAAAGGCCTAGAGGATCTTGTTATCGTATCACCGGACCACGGTGGTGTAACAAGAGCTAGGAAGCTTGCAGACCGCTTGAAAGCTCCGATTGCCATCATCGACAAGCGCAGACCTCGTCCGAATGTTGCAGAGGTTATGAACATTGTTGGTCATATTGAAGGAAGAACGGCAATCTTGATTGATGACATGATTGATACTGCAGGTACGATTACATTGGCGGCAAATGCCCTTATCGAAAATGGAGCAAAAGAAGTATATGCATGCTGTACACATCCAGTGTTATCAGGCCCAGCAATTGAACGTATCCAAAACTCTAAAATTAAAGAATTAGTAGTTACCAACACTATTTCTTTAGCAGAAGACAAGAAAATCGAAAAGATTACTCAACTATCTGTTGCAGAGCTTATTGCTGAAGCGATTATCCGTGTGCATGAAGAAAAATCCGTTAGTACTTTATTTGATTAATCGTAAGATACATGTTTAACCTTCTGTAAATAGGGGAAATTGTATGAGAGACAAGTATTTTATTTTCCCAGGAAGGTGATAAGAATGTCAGTATTACATGCAAATGAACGTACAGAATTCAAAGGATCTTCAAAAACCCAAATCCGTGAGGAAGGATTAATTCCAGCGGTTGTTTACGGGAATGATACAGAAAATAAATCTATTACTGTCAATAGTAAAGAATTTATTAAAACGATTCGTGAAACAGGACGAAACGGCATCATTTCACTTGAAATTGGTTCAGATAAGCGCAAAGTAATGCTTTACGATTATCAAATTAACCCACTGAAAAGTCTGGAATTCGTTCACCTAGATTTCCGTGTAGTTGATTTTAAATCCGAGATTGATGTAGATGTCACCGTTCATGTTACTGGTGACGCAAAAGGTGTGAAGGATGGTGGAGTCCTGCAACAGGTTCTCCATGAAGTATCTGTCAAAACACTTCCTAACAACGTACCGGAATCGATTAATGTCGATGTAACGGAACTGGACGTGAATGAGACTATCACAATCGGTGACTTGAATACAGAAGGTAAATATAGCTTCAATCATGAAGATGATGAAGTGGTTGCTTCCATCTTACCTCCGCGACAAGAAGAGGAAATCGATCCTGGTGAAGAGCAGGAACCTGGTGAGCCTGAACTTGTAGAAGGCAGAGAGAACAAGGAAAGCACAAAGGAGGAGGCGTAACCTTTAAGGTTACGTCTTTTCTCTTGTTTTCCCATCTTCAACCCCTTCCCATTTCCTTTTCGCCACGTGTTCAAGTAAAATGAAAGATAGCGAATAGGTTTTGTGGGAGGTATCCATGAAGAAATTTTTGCAATCCTTATTTGGTAAAGAGCAAGAGGTTTCAGGAGGAAAAATAATGAAAGTATTTGTGGGACTGGGAAATCCAGGCCGTCAATATGAAGAAACAAGACATAACATAGGCTTTATGGTAATAGATGAGTTAGCTGATAAATGGAACATCCCGCTGACGCAGTCCAAATTTAAAGGGATATTTGGACAAGGCACAGTCAACGGTGAAAAAGTACTATTGGTGAAGCCTCTAACATATATGAATTTATCGGGGGAATGTGTTCGCCCGCTATTGGACTTTTATAAGCTAGATGTAGAGGATTTGGTGGTAATCTATGATGACTTAGACTTGCCTGCAGGAAAACTGCGTCTTCGCCAAAAAGGCAGTGCTGGGGGGCATAACGGTATCAAGTCTTTGATACAGCACCTGGGGACCCAAAACTTTAACCGTATCCGTATGGGCATTGATCGCCCGATAAATGGACCTTCCATCTCCGATTATGTACTTGGAAAGTTCCATGCTGAAGAGCGTCCGGCAATTGATGACAGCGTAAAGAAAGCAGCAGAAGCATGTGAAGAAAGCTTGTCAAAAGAATTTCTTCAAGTAATGAACACTTTTAATCAGTAATAGAATGGTAAGGTAGCCCTTACCGCAGTCTGCTCAATCCCAATCCCACCTTGTATAACAATGTTTCCCACTGTTTATACTATTGGTAAAAGAGGCCATTTCTTAAGGCCTTGCAGAAAATCGGAGGGATAAGGATGGCTATCCATTATCAATGCAGACATTGCGGCTATAAGGTCGGCACCATTGAAGCCAAATCGGTATTTTCAGAAGAACTGGGATTTCATCAACTGTCGGATACAGAACGACATGAAATGATAGCATATCAACAAAATGGTGATGTACATGTTAAAACAATTTGTGAGGATTGCCAGGAGGCCCTTGATCGGAATCCTGACTGGCATGAACAAGAACGGTTCATACAATAGAGCAGATAAATTAGCTTTGGTGAGACACCAAAGCCTTTTTGCGTCTGAGAAGCTTCGAGATAAACAAGAAGAAAATGCACCAACAATATTAGAGAGGGGAGGGTGTTTGTTATGAAGGGGTTTATTCCATATTTCAGCGAAAATGATGATTTCCAATCGGTTTTGGTTGGCCTGCAAGAAGGATTGCAAGAACAGTTGATCTCAGGGATCTCAAATTCTGCGAGGTCCATGTTAATTGCGGCGTTGTACGAAGAAAGAAAGGCGCCAATCCTGCTTATCACCCATAATTTATTTCATGCCCAAAAAGTGTATGACGACTTGGCGAGTTTCCTGCCGGAGGATGAACTATATCTTTATCCTGTAAACGATGTGTTGGCAGCGGAAATCGGAATTGCTAGCCCCGAGCTAAAGGCGCAGCGGGTAGAAGCGCTAAATCACTGGGCTACTAAGAAAAATGGTATCATCATTGCACCTATTGCAGGTTTGAAGAGAATCCTTCCATCGAAAGAAAAGTGGCAGCAAACGTTATTGACTATTGAAGTAGAAAAGACGCTCGAACTGGATAACTTGGCAGAAAGGCTAGTCAGGTTTGGCTATCAACGGGTAGGGATGGTTGCAACGCCTGGAGATTTCAGTATCAGGGGGGGAATTATCGATATATATCCTATCACCGAGGAGTATGCCGTTCGGATTGAACTTTTTGATGATGAAGTAGAGTCCATCCGCTATTTTACGGTAGAGGATCAACGTTCTCAAAAACATATGGATAAAGTCACGATCGGCCCGGCAACGGAGATGCTTCTTACTGATCTGGAGCTTGCAAATGGCCGCGAAGTGTTGGAAAAGGAACTAGCTAAAACAATCAAAAAGGTGAAAAATGATAAAGTAAAACAGCTGTTAACTGAAAATATTTCCTATGAACTAGAACAAATACGCAACGGACAAGTGTTCTCTGAGTTGTATAAGTATCTTTCATTCTTTTACAGTTCTCCAGCTAGTTTACTAGATTACATCCCTGAGGGCGGTTTGGTCATCATGGATGAAATAAGCAGAATCCATGAAACGGCGGAGAGTCTTGATAAAGAGGAAGCAGAGTGGCTTGTAGAGTTGTTGGCAGAAGGAAAAGCGGTGCATGACGTTAAATTTTCTCATTCTTTTGCCCAGATTGTACATAGCAAAAAACAGCCGTTTCTGTATCTGTCCCTCTTTTTAAGAGCGGTGCCACATACCCACCCAGAAAACTTAATTAATATGTCTTCTAAGAGCATGCAGCATTTCCATGGCCAGATGCACCTGTTAAAATCGGAAATTGAGCGTTGGAGAAAAGCGAACTACGCCATTGTTGTCCTCGCTTCCAACCAAGAACGGATGGAGAAGCTTGAAACAGTTTTTGCTGATTATGAGATGGACATAAGGAAGCTTAGCAAAGGATCTGCTTTTGCCCATGGAGAAGTCCAGCTTGTAGAAGGAGACTTACATTCTGGCTTTGAGTTGCCGATGCAGAAGATTGCGGTCATTACAGAGGAAGAGCTTTTCAAAAAGAAAGCGAAAAAGCCTAAGAATAGACAAAAACTCTCCAATGCAGAGAGAATTAAAAATTATACCGAGTTGAATGTCGGCGACTATGTGGTCCACATCAACCACGGAATTGGTAAATATCTTGGAATTGAAACCCTTGATATAAATGGACTTCATAAAGATTATATCCATATTAAGTACCAAGGCTCTGACAAACTATATGTTCCGGTCGAACAAATAGATCAGGTCCAAAAATATGTAGGTTCAGAAGGAAAAGAACCGAAAGTTTATAAACTCGGCGGCACCGACTGGAAAAAAGTCAAAACGAAAGTGGAGTCGTCTGTCCAAGACATCGCCGATGACCTTATCAAGCTTTATGCCGAAAGAGAAGCAAGTGTTGGGCATGCCTTTTCACCGGACGGAGAAATGCAAAGGGAGTTTGAAGCAACCTTCCCGTATCAAGAGACAGAAGATCAGTTGCGATCTATTCATGAGATCAAATTGGATATGGAAAAAACCCGCCCGATGGACCGATTGCTTTGCGGTGATGTGGGTTATGGAAAGACGGAAGTTGCCATTAGGGCTGCATTTAAAGCAATCAGTGATGGTAAGCAGGTAGCCATTTTGGTGCCAACCACTATCCTGGCACAGCAGCATTATGAAACCATCAGGGAAAGATTCCAGGACTACCCTATCAATATTGGCCTGTTAAGCCGTTTCCGTTCTAGAAAACAACAGACAGAAACGATGAAAGGGCTTGGTAATGGTACGGTGGATCTTGTCGTTGGGACACACCGCTTATTGTCCAAAGATATTAAATACAAAGACCTTGGCCTGTTAATTATTGACGAAGAACAACGCTTTGGGGTGACTCATAAGGAAAAAATCAAACAGCTTAAAGCTAATATTGATGTTCTTACCTTAACAGCAACTCCGATACCGCGGACCCTTCATATGTCCATGCTTGGGGTGCGTGATTTGTCTGTCATCGAGACACCGCCGGAAAATCGTTTCCCAGTACAAACTTATGTGATGGAATATAACGGGAATTTGGTGAAAGAAGCCATTGAAAGAGAGTTGGCCCGCGGTGGTCAAGTGTATTTCTTATATAACAGGGTGGAAGATATCGAGCGGAAAGCGGATGAGATTTCTATGCTTGTTCCGGAAGCGCGTGTCACCTATGCGCATGGGAAAATGACCGAAAATGAACTAGAGTCGGTGATGATTCAGTTTCTTGAAGGAGAAGCGGAAGTGCTTGTCAGTACGACCATCATCGAAACAGGTGTAGACATACCAAATGTAAATACTTTAATCGTCTTTGATGCAGATCGAATGGGATTGTCCCAGCTTTATCAGCTTAGAGGTCGCGTGGGAAGATCTAATCGTGTGGCATATGCCTATTTCACGTACCGGAAAGATAAAGTGCTAACGGAAGTGGCGGAGAAGCGACTGCAATCCATCAAGGAATTCACAGAACTTGGATCAGGTTTTAAAATTGCGATGCGTGACCTTTCCATTCGAGGAGCTGGAAACCTGCTTGGCGCCCAGCAACACGGGTTCATTGATTCTGTCGGTTTTGATATGTACTCTCAGATGCTAAAAGAGGCAATTGAGCAGCGTCAAGCCCCAAAAGACGCCAAAAAGGCACATGAAATCTCCATTGATGTGGAACTTGATGCGTACATTCCAGAATCCTACATTCCGGATAGCAAGCAAAAGATTGATATGTATAAGCGTTTCCGCGGACTAGAAACACAAGAAGACCTTGTTGAGCTTCAAGATGAAATGAAGGACCGTTTCGGAAGCTATCCAAAAGAGGTTGATTACTTATTCCAAGTCTCTGAGATGAGGATCTATGGGCTAAAGGAGAAGGTTGATTCCGTCAAGCAATCAAAACAACAGCTTGTCATCCTTTTATCTGAGGAAGCGAGTAGCGTCATTGATGGACAGAAGCTATTCCTATTAGGAAATGAGTTTGGCAGGATGGTGAGCCTCGGTATGGAAGGAAAGCACCTGAAGATAGTCATACAGACGAAGCGCACAGCATCAGAAGAATGGATACAGGTCGCCATTTCTATGATAAAAGGACTAGAAAAAGTAAAAAAAGAAAGCGTGAATGCTTCCTCATAGGTTTGAGTTTGTGAAGAAACGTCTATATAAATACTGGGGGAATTTACTATCAGAAAAAAACTTTTCCAGCATGTATAGAACTTCCTGAGTGTAAGATACTAACTTCAACGAATGGTGAATTCTTCAAAAGCAGGACAAATTGATCAATTCCACCAATTTAACTCATCTCTTTTTATCATCGGATGAAGGAGGCAACCTAAGAAATGAAAGCAACTGGTATTGTACGTCGTATTGATGACCTCGGTCGCGTTGTAATTCCTAAAGAAATAAGAAGAACCCTGCGTATTCGCGAGGGTGACCCGCTTGAGATTTTCGTCGATCGGGATGGAGAGGTTATCTTGAAAAAGTACTCTCCAATTAGTGAGCTTAGCGATTTCGCTAAGGAATATGCTGAAGCTCTCTATGATAGCCTTGGCCACCCAGTGTTAATTTGTGATCGCGATACGTTTATTGCTGTTGCTGGAAGTTCCAAAAAGGAATACTTGAACAAAAGCATCAGCGAAGTCGTGGAGAAATCCATGGAAGACCGCAATTCCGTATTGAAAACGGATGAACAGCAACTGGCTATTGTCGATGGACACGTAGAACCCCTTTCCTCTTATACCATTGGACCTATCGTGGCAAACGGAGATCCAATTGGGGCAGTGGTGATCATGTCCAAAGATAAATCGCTTGGTGAAGTGGAACAGAAAGCTGTGGAAACAGCTGCAGGCTTCCTTGCAAGACAGATGGAGCAATAATCTTTAGTGGAAGCAACAGACACGCGTGTCTGTTGCTTCTTTTCTTTTATCTGGAGGGTGCAGGTACAAGAGCGGGAGTAGTGGGTTGTCGAAATATGAGGATGTTTGTCGTTTGGCATGTATTTACGTGAGTTTTGACAGTAAATGGGTCAGTTTGGATCGTATTTTAAGATTTTGGACAGTATTTTTGTCTGAATGGACAGTAAATCGCTCCTTTTGGACAGTAAGTTTTATGGAGAAGGGGATTTAATAGTCATTGGAACATTTCCGTAAAGTTTATGCTGATATTGAACCCGAAAATTCTATAAATACCGCTTCAGTCCCCTATTTTGAAAGATTTCCGCAAATACTACTCGGGTTGTTCATATCTCTCTAAAAGAGTACGCTATCATGGACGTAATGCTTTCATCTTTTCCGTTCAAGATATGCTATAATTATACAATTGTACGAATACCTTTAAGGCGGGTTTCTTTATGAATGATTTATCATCACACTCCTATCAAAAGGTCTTTAAAGGCGCCATGATACTCACTGTTGCAGGGATCATCATTAAAATCCTCAGTGCAGCGTATCGCGTTCCTTTCCAGAATATCGTAGGAGATGTTGGCTTTTATATTTATCAGCAGGTATATCCCTTTTACGGGGTGGCTATCATTTTATCTACATATGGCTTTCCGGTTGTCATTTCAAAAATCATTGCAGAACACCCTGAGAGCACAAGGGAGCAAGCAGCACGTAAAATACGCTGGGTGTCCTTTTGTTTCTTAACGATTTTGGGTGTAGGCTTCTTTTTGTTTCTGTACCTCGGTGCGACTCACTTAGCAGCTTTTATGGGGGATTTGGAACTCTCTGTATTAATTAAAATTGTCGCTTTCTCCTTTTTGCTTCTGCCTTTAGTCTCCGTATGGAGAGGAAGCTTTCAAGGACTCGGTGAAATGACGCCGACAGCCGTTTCGCAAGTCAGTGAACAGGTAATTAGAGTAGGAACCATCTTGGTGTTATCCTATCTGCTCGTGGACGCGGGATTTTCCCTTTATGAAGTTGGCGCAGGTGCCATATTCGGATCTGTCATCGGAGGATTTGCCGCGGTCCTGGTACTGTTGGCTTTTTATCAAAAAAGGAAAAGGGAGCAGAAACATACGGTTGCACCTTCAAATATACTTCCGTCTTCGAAGTCTATTGTAAAGGTTCTGGCGCTTCAAGGATTTACCATTTGTATCAGCTCGCTATTACTGGTCCTTTTTCAAATGGTGGATGCTTTTACTATTTATGCTGGGCTATTGGAAGCAGGAGTCAACGAACAACAAGCCAAAGAGCTAAAAGGGGTCTACGACAGGGGACAGCCGCTCATTCAGCTTGGAACAGTCGTGGCTACGGCATTTTCTCTATCTCTTGTCCCATACATTATTCTCTCCAAGAGGAAGGAAGAGGAAGTGAAAGAAAAGATAAGCCTCTCGATCCGTGTCAGCATTGGAGTGGGAGCAGGAGCGGCTGTGGGGCTTGCGTGGCTTATCAAACCAGTGAATGTGATGCTTTTTTCCAATGAAAATGGCTACCATGTTCTATTGGTACTTGGTTTGTCGATTCTCTTTTGCAGTATGGCCCTGACGGCAGCTGCTATCATGCAGGGACTTGGGTACCCGTATCTTCCGGCTCTTTTTGTTGGGATCGGGATCGGCATTAAATATCTTCTGAATGTCCTATTAATTCCCACCCATTCCACATTGGGATCGGCGATCAGTACATTGGTGGCGTTCAGTACGGTCGCCGTCATGATGGTCCTGGCGCTAAAAAAGAAGACAGGCACTTCGATTTTTGAGAGAATGCCTGCCCTCCCCCTGCTTGTGAGTATGTCTATGATGTCTGCCGTTTTGGCAGTCTATCTGCTTCTTACAGATTCACTGATAGGTGGCAGCCGTACTCTCGCCACCGTCCAGAGCATAGTGGGAGTGGTGCTCGGCGGACTCACCTACCTATTAATTTTAATAAAGAATCACTTTTTTACTAAAGAAGAACTCATGCTTCTCCCGCTAGGAAAGAAACTGGTGAAGCTTTTAAAATAATGATGAAGTTGGTGTCCATATATGAATGAGATAAAGGTTCTTGGCCTTGGTGCGGGTGACCTCGAACAGCTTCCGATGGGAGTGTACAAGGAATTAATGAAGGCGGAACATCTTTACCTTCGAACGAAAGAGCACCCTGTTATTACAGAGCTCGAAAACGAAGGGTTGAACTATGAGTCGTTTGATGCCATCTATGAACAGGAGGGGACATTCGGCACGGTATATGAAAGAATTGCAGAAAAATTGCTAGAACTTAGTGTGCAACAAGAAATTGTGTATGCCGTTCCTGGACATCCGCTGGTGGCAGAGAAAACCGTGCAAATTTTGTTAGAGAAAGAAAAGGAAGGCGTGATTAAGCTTGATATCAAAGGCGGGCAAAGCTTCCTTGACCCGATGTTTACAGCGATAGGGCTCGATCCAATCGACGGCTTTCAGTTTCATGATGCCACCGCGCTTGTAAAAGAAGCGATTGAACCGACCCAGGCCATGATTTTCTGCCAAGTTTATGATGCCTTCATCGCATCAGAAGTGAAACTCACGTTGATGGAGATGCTGCCTGATGACTATCCGGTTACCATAGTAACGGCAGCGGGATCTTCCATGGAACAGATTACCGAGGTACCGTTATACGAATTGGATAGGGTGGCAGAAATCAATAACCTGACAAGTGTCTATGTCCCAGCGGTAAAAGAGGAGGAATTGCTTTATAAACAATTCTCTTCTTTTAGAAAAACCATAGCGACATTAAGAGGACCTGATGGCTGCCCGTGGGATCAGAAACAAACTCATGAATCCCTGAAAAAATATTTAATTGAAGAAGCCTATGAATTGCTTGATGCCATTGATGAGGAAGACACAGATGGAATCATTGAAGAGCTTGGGGACGTTCTTTTACAAGTAATGCTTCATGCGCAGATTGGCGAGGATGAAGGCTACTTCAGCATAGAAGATGTAATAGAAGGAATCAACGAGAAGATGATCCGCAGGCATCCGCATGTGTTCGCTGACACCTCGGTGGAAGATGCAGAGGATGTTATCACCAATTGGGACGCGATTAAAGCCGAGGAAAAAGGAGAAAGGGCCGAGCAGTCCATTCTTGATGCGGTGGCAAAAGGGCTCCCTAATCTGACAAAAGCATTCCAGTATCAGAAAAAAGCAGGCAAGGTCGGGTTTGATTGGGACGATGTGGCACCAATGTGGGAAAAGGTGAAGGAAGAAATGGACGAATTGCAGGCAGAAATAGCAATGGATCCAAGTTCGGACCTGGTGGCCGCAGAGTTCGGAGACGTACTTTTTGCGCTCGTCAACATTGCAAGATATTATAAAATTGACCCGGAAGAAGCAGTGGCATTGACCAACCGGAAATTTTACCGCAGGTTTACCTTTATTGAAAAAAAGGTAAAGGAATTAGGGCAATCCTTCGAGAATCTATCATTAGAACAGTTGGATGCTATTTGGGAAGAAGCAAAAAAGAACGGGTTATAATAGGGGGAGTAAGACTATGCGTTTAGATAAATTTTTGAAAGTATCAAGAATCATCAAGCGTCGTACACTGGCTAAAGAAGTGGCAGAGCAAGGGCGTATTTATATCAATGACGTACAAGCAAAAGCCAGCAGCAACGTAAAAGCAGGAGATGAATTAAAAATTCACTTTGGCCAAAAAATCGTCACTGCATCTGTTGATAACATCCAGGAGAATGCCAGAAAAGAAGATGCAGCCATGATGTACACTATCGTGAAAGAAGAAAGAGTGGAACAGACAGAAGAGTAACGGACAGGCTTGTTCTAAAAATATATCCCTCTCATATACATGTACTATCTTCAAAGTAATGGATAGGTGAGGGATGAATATGAATCAATACTATGATCCGAATCAAGGAAACAAGCAGACTGTCCAAGAGCAAGACATCGTGATGAGAAGCCGCAGAATGTTGGATATCACAGGTGTAAAGCAAGTGGAAAGTTTTGATAACGAAGAGTTTTTGTTAGAGACCGTCATGGGATTTCTCTCGGTCAGAGGTCAAAACCTTCAAATGAAAAACCTGGATGTAGAAAGCGGCGTCGTCTCGATCAAAGGCAAGATCATGGAAATCATTTATCTCGATGATCAACAGGCGGAGAAAGCTAAAGGATTCTTTAGTAAGTTGTTCAAATGACACTTACCACCCAGCTTTATACAATGCTTGCCATGATCGGGATGGGAGCATGGCTAGGAGCGGCCATAGATACATATGGACGCTTTCTGAAACGGGAAAAAAGAGCCAAATGGGTCGTGTTTATACACGACGTCCTCTTTTGGCTCTTGCAAGCTCTCATCGGTTTTTACGTACTACTGAGAGTAAATGAAGGAGAAATTCGTTTTTATATCCTCATCGCACTTGTGTGCGGCTTTGCGGCTTATCAAAGCTTATTCCGGTATTTTTATTTGAATTTGCTGGAAACCATCATTCAACTTGTCATCCACTTGTATCGCTTCTTGGAAAAAATGGTAAAAAACCTTGTAGTCAGGCCAATACAATTTTTAGTACAAGCTCTTATAGTATTAATTTTAGGTATTTGGAAGTTTCTTTACTCGTCCGTTCGCCTTCTGCTTTTAATCTTATGGCGAATTGTTAAAATTTGTTCGTTACCATTCCAGTGGATTCTTATGCTAGTATGGAAGTTGGTCCCGAATGTTGTAAAAAAATATTTACACATTGTTTTCAAAAAACTTGAAGGATTTTTCACACTAGTAAAGAATAGGAAACATAGTATAATAAATAGAGTAAAGAACTTTTGGAAAAAGCGCTAGGAGAGGAATGATAAGATGAGCGCGGCAAAAGATGAAAAGGTAGCAAAAATCCATTCCGATTATTCCAAACAAAAACAGGACCAGCAATTGAAAAAACAGAAAAGACGCCGTGGACTTTATCGACGTTTATCATTATTCTTTTGTTTGGCATTAGTCTTTGGAATACTAATGGGAAAAACACTCTTAGACCAACGAGCTATTCTTCAAGAAAAAGAAGATAGAAAAGAAGTCGTCACACAAGAGCTGGCAAAACTGAAGAAAGAACAACAGCGTTTAGAAGAGGAAATTGTAAAACTGAACGATGATGATTATATTGCGAAAATCGCACGTAGAGATTATTTCATGTCAGAAGAGGATGAAATCATCTTCAATATGCCTGACGATTCGTCGTCAGATTAGTCGTCATATTGACACCTCAATTTTGCTCTAGGTATAATGGTAGGTAAAGTGATTTATTTTTATGATTTTAAGGAGGAGCATTTTTTTTATGTCAATCGAAGTAGGCAGCAAGTTACAGGGTAAGGTAACAGGTATAACTAATTTTGGCGCGTTCGTTGAGTTGCCAGGAGGAACAACTGGTCTTGTTCACATCAGTGAAGTTGCAGACAACTATGTGAAGGATATTAACGACCATCTAAAAGTTGGTGATGAAGTACAGGTGAAAGTGATCAACGTGGAGAAGGATGGCAAAATTGGTCTATCCATCAAAAAGGCAAGCGACACGTATCGTGAGCCACAACCACGTTCTGCCGCACCATCACAACGTCCGAGCAACAGCAACCAACAACGCTCAAATCAACGTCCGCCACGAGGAAGAAGAGAAGAATTCAAACCAAAGGAAAACTTCGAACAGAAGATGGCTAGATTCTTGAAAGATAGCGAAGATCGTTTATCTACCCTGAAGCGCAGCACGGAATCAAAACGTGGAGGTCGTGGAGCAAGTAGAAAGTAACTTGCTGCTGAAAATCTCATATATAAAAACGTAACGTTTGAACACGCCCTGATTTGTGGGGTGTGTTTTTTTGTTTTGTTATACTACGACAGTACGGGGGAATTGTGGAACAGTTGATTTTCGTTCCAGGCGCTTCGCTTTCCTGCGGGCGGTCCGGGAGCCTCCTCGGCTTCGCCTGCGGGGTCTCCCTGTCCCTTCCTCCCACGGGAGTCTTCGCGCCTTCCACTGCAATCAACTTAGGGTGTCTGTTCAGCGTTGGGTACAGTTACCTTAAGACGCTATAATGGATAAATCTCTTTTACGATGGATATATCCGGCTTTACAATGGATAAATATTTTTTGCGATGGATATATCAAGCTTTACAATGGATAAATTCCATTTACGAGGGATAAACGAAGATTCACCCTAAATTCGAGTAGTTGGAACAGCTAATATGGAAGGATCCAATCCAAAATGAAAAGAAAGTTACCCAAATCCACTTTTATAAGTTCACAAACACAAAAAGCTGCCACAGTATCAGGTATTCCCTGAAGCTGTGACAGCTTTTATCTTATGACCCATACGGGATTCGAACCCGTGTTACCGCCGTGAAAGGGCGGTGTCTTAACCGCTTGACCAATGGGCCTTATAAAGTTGGTAGCGGCGGAGGGAGTCGAACCCACGACCTCACGGGTATGAACCGTACGCTCTAGCCAGCTGAGCTACACCGCCAAATTTATAAGTAATGCATAAGATTCACTGGCGACCTTTGTTACTGGTCTGTGTCCCTTCCTCTGCAAGTAAAGCCAGGAAGTGAATCCGTCGGGACAACTCGAAGCAAATTCGTGGAAGTGTCGCTCGTCGCTACACCGCCAAAATTATAAGTGCATCTAGTGAATCTCTCACAAGACACAAGAGTTATAATACTAAGTTATCATGCATATGTCAATACGTTTTAAAAATGTAAGAATAATTAGAACATTATCTTAGCAATTACCTATAGAATTTACAAAAACTGATGAGAGCGATTAGCAAATGCGATGATTTCATGACAGCTTTTCCCTCTTTTCCTTGTAATCCGTCGAACACTTCTTTGGTTCTGGACGGTTCTTTTGACAAATCTTTTCCTTTTGAGCTTGTATAATGACCCCAATAGATAAAATATGGGAGTGGATATCATGCAGGGACTAGAAAGAGATTTGGGGGAACCGGTTTCCAATCTTCAGTTTGGGAAAGTCAGAAAAACATTTATGAAGTCGATGCATACGACAAAAACGAAGCTTACGTCCATTCTTTTTCACCAAGGATTTCTCTTAGTCTTTATTGGCTTCTTACTTGGACGAGCCTTGATCCTGAATGAGATTACACCGTTTGCGTTACCATTTTTCGCAGCCGTGTATTTTATGAAAAAGAAACGGGCGGGGCTCACATTAATTGCCTTGATGGTTGGATCGGCTACCATTTCGGCATTGACAGCCGCATACGTATTAGGCGGGATGATAATTTTCGTACTCCTTTTTAAATGGGCACAGGCATTAAAAATCGAGCCGCTTAAATCGATGCCGTTCCTGGTCTTCATCTCAGCCTTCCTCTCGAAGACAACGATGATATATTTTACAACAGGGATGGTGACATATGATTGGCTGATGATTGGAGTGGAAGCGGGACTTGGTTTCATCCTTACGCTTATCTTCTTCCAGAGCTTGCCGCTCATCACCATGAGGAAAAAGCGACAGGCCTTTAAAACAGAGGAAATTATTTGTCTCATCATTTTATTCGCTTCCGTTCTGACAGGGACCATCGGTTGGACAGCTTATGATCTATCCGTTGAACATATATTATCGCGTTATCTTGTATTAATCTTTGCATTTGTTGCTGGGGCCACCATTGGTTCGACGGTAGGGGTGGTGACAGGTCTCATTCTAAGTTTGGCTACTGTATCCAACTTATATCAGATGAGTTTGCTGGCTTTTGCCGGTCTGTTAGGAGGGCTGTTACGGGAAGGAAACAAGCTTGGTGTATCGGTGGGACTGCTTCTAGGCACATTACTAATTGGCATTTATGGGGAGGGGATGACGCTGCTTGTTCCTACTATCATGGAGTCCATGGTAGCTGTTGCGCTCTTTCTGCTTACGCCGCAAAGAGCTATTGCGAATCTGGCTAAATCCATTCCCGGAACAGCCGAACATACAGCAGAGCAACAGCAATACATGCGGAAGATCCGTGATGTGACTGCAAACAGAGTGGAACAATTTTCACACGTTTTCCAAGCGCTATCCAATAGCTTTTCTAAATTTCAATTTGAACATCCTAATTCAGAAAAAGAAGTGGATCTCTTTTTGAGTAATGTAACAGAGAAGACGTGTCAAAATTGCTTTAAAAAAGAGCAGTGCTGGACACAAAATTTCCAGAAAACCTATGATTATATGACTCACTTAATGGAGGATACAGAGGAAGGAACCATCAGTTTGAATGTCAAATTGCAAAAGGAGTGGGATCGCCATTGCGTAAAATCGGAAAAGGTAAAAACCGTGATCAAAAACGAGCTAGCCCAGTTCCACGCGAGTGAGAAACTAAAAAAACAATTAATGGAAAGTAGGAGGTTGGTAGCCGACCAATTGATGGGAGTTTCACAAGTAATGGAGGATTTTGCAAGAGAGATTCAGCGAGAGAGGGAGAATCACTATGTTCAGGAAGATCAGATACTAGATGCCCTCCAAGCATTCGGCATTGAAATTGAACAAGTAGAAATTTACAGCGTCGAGCAGGGGAATGTCGATATTGAAATGACCGTTCCGTACTGCGAAGGGCGTGGTGAGTGTGAAAAGCTCATAGCCCCGATGCTTTCAGATATATTGCGAGAGAATATTATTGTTAAAAAGGAAGATTGTAACGCAGATAACAATGGTTACTGTCATGTATCATTCGGCTCTGCAAAAGCGTTTGTAGTCGACACGGGCGTTGCGCATGCCGCAAAAGGAGGAGGGCTGATATCAGGAGATAGTTATTCCACGATAGAGTTAGGACATGGGAAATACGCCATTGCCATTAGTGACGGGATGGGAAATGGCGAGCGCGCGCACTATGAAAGCAAAGAAACATTAAAGTTACTTCAAGAGATTCTTCAGTCTGGAATTAAAGAAAAAGTAGCAATTAAATCGGTCAATTCGGTCCTATCATTAAGGACGACCGATGAAATTTTTACTACGCTCGATCTAGCAATGATTGATCTTCAAGATGCTTCTGCTAAGTTTTTGAAAGTCGGTTCGACTCCAAGTTTTGTGAAGAGGGGAGATAAGGTAATCAAAATTGAAGCAAGTAATCTACCGATGGGAATTATTCAAGAATTCGATGTGGACGTCGTTAGTTCCCAGTTAAAAGCTGGTGACTTGCTGATCATGATGAGCGACGGAATTTTTGAAGGACCAAAGCATGTAGAAAACTATGATTTATGGATGAAGCGAAAAGTATCCGAAATCAGAACGGATGATCCGCAGGAAATGGCAGATATCATTATGGAGGAGGTCATTCGGACAAGATCTGGGCAAATTCAGGACGATATGACGGTTGTGGTAGCAAAAATAGAGAGGAATATTCCAAAATGGGCAGCCATTCCTGCCTATAACTATTTATCCAAAAACCAAGGAATGAAGGAGGCACTTTAAATGTTGAATATTTTATCTAAAGTGGTAACGGGTCTTGTGAAAGAGATGGGTAACGGTCGTGTGGTTGAGGAGAATGTAGCAGAAAGAAAGCAAGTGGGTGTACTGGCGGCTAGTACTGGAAGTATGATGATGAAAAAAGCTCTTCATCTGGCAGGTAATGTTGGGATCCTGATGGTCAAAACGGCCAGCAAGTCAGGTAATGCAGGGAACAGGATGAGAAGAACGGTTACAAATCTGGCAGCTAATGCCCATTCCATGATGGCTAAAGAACTTAGCAAGTTACCAGGCATGAAAGAACTAAGTGTGAATGGAAAAGAAAAAAATCTAGTAGCAATGCCGAATAAAGCAGTGGGAGTGAAGGAACGAATAGGACAACTCTTCACACTGCCAATCTATCTACTGGCAGAATTCAAGTTTGCACTATCTCTTTCTAGTAAAAAAGAAGTGATCGGGGTGAATACCTCTTAGAAGGTAAATTGCACATTAAAGGTATAAATTAAGCTCGTCTCGTCCATGATGGCTAATGTAAATTATACGCATTAGGAGGGGACGAAACGTGTATAAAGGAACGTTAAAACAAATTCTATTAATTACAGATGGATGCTCAAATTCAGGGGACGACCCAATTGCCATGGCAGCCCTTGCGAAGGAGCAGGGTATTACAGTAAATGTTATTGGGGTGATGGATGAGGATACGATAGATGAAAGAGGAATGCAAGAGATAGAGGGGATCGCATTGTCTGGTGGCGGCGTCAGTCAAATTGTGTATGCCAAGAACTTATCTCAGACAGTCCAGATGGTGACCAGAAAAGCGATGACCCAAACTTTACAGGGGGTTATTAATAAGGAGCTTCAACAAATATTGGGTTCAGAAACTTCCATGGAGGACCTTCCGCCTGAGAAACGAGGAGAAGTGATGGAAGTAGTAGATGAACTGGGTGAAACGGTTTCCCTGCAGGTGCTGATTCTTGTGGATACTAGTGCGAGCATGAAGTCCAAGCTTCCAACCGTCAAGGAAGCACTTTTGGATTTGGCACTAAGTTTGAATGCAAGAATTGGTGATAACCAGTTTTCAGCCTTTGTTTTCCCGGGAAAACGCCAAGAAGTGGAGAAGATCTTAGATTGGACACCGAAATTGGAATCGCTGTCCAGCATTTTTCCAAAATTATCTACAGGTGGGATTACACCAACCGGTCCTGCCATTCAAGAAGCCATTCCTTATTTTAAAGAAACACGTAACCTGAGGAGCTTGATTTCCGATGATGAACAATACTATGAAGAATCCGGTAGGTAATCTGCCTCAAGGGACGACCATTATCGGAAAATGGCATAAAGAAAGATACACCATTGTCAGAACACTCGGGTACGGTGCGACGGGGTATGTATATCTAACAAGGAGTTCCAAGGGCTTAGCTGCATTAAAAATAAGTGAAAACAGCATGTCCATCACTTCTGAGGTTAATGTCCTGCGTCATTTTTCGAAGGTCCGAGGGTTCTCCCTGGGGCCTTCTTTGTTAGATGTGGATGATTGGGAGCATCTTGCATTAGGTGGGAAACAGACTTTTTCCTTTTATGTGATGGAATTCCTAGAAGGCGAACCTCTTTTGTCTTTTGTCCAAAAGAGAGGAATGGAGTGGGCAGGCATATTGACCTTGCAATTGCTGACAGACCTTGAGACTCTTCATCAAGAAGGTTGGGTGTTTGGAGATTTGAAACCAGATAACCTGATTGTTACCTCAACCCCTCCAAAGGTCCGTCTTGTCGATGTTGGCGGCACAACCCAGAAAGGCCGGGCCATCAAAGAATTCACGGAGTTTTTTGACAGAGGTTATTGGGGGATGGGTTCAAGGAAGGCAGAAGCTAACTACGATCTTTTTGCCGTAGCAATGATTATGATTCATATCTGTTATCCAAAACAATTTCAAAAAAATGGAGAGGGCGGACGCAAGCAACTGGAAGAGCGGATTGACAAAGAAGCTTGGCTAAAAAGACATAAAGCTGTCTTGATGAGAGCGTTAATGGGTGATTATTCATCTGCGCAGGAAATGAAAAGTGGGATGCTTTCGGTCATGAGCCAGCGCCATGCAACCTCTTCTCCAACAGGGGCCGCACAACAGAAGGTAAGCCCAAAAGCCAAGCAAGTACCAAGTACCTCAAGGACGAGTCGAGCGGCTAAAACAGGTGGCAGTACTATAGGTAATCCAGTTCCAAAGAAACCCCAAAGCAAAGGGTGGATGGAAACGGCTGTGCTTTTATCTGTTATTCTGTGTGCATATTTCTTCTATTTATATGGTCAGGTAATGTAGAAAATAGCGTTTTGAGTACGTATTTAGGGGTATAAGGCAGTATGGATGTTTTTGGATAAGCATCTATTTTTGCAGGAGAAGAAGTCAAATGGTAGGATAAAATAGAAATTATACGCGTAGATTAAAGGAATGGGTACACAATGATGTGGGAAACTGTCTCAACATTCATCGAAAAATATGACATGCTGCCATCAGGCTCGACAGTAGTGGTTGGTGTGAGTGGCGGAGCAGATTCCATGGGTTTGCTTCATTATTTGGATTCCATCAGAGAGGCTAAACACTTGAAGCTGGTTATAGCCCATGTGGATCATATGTTCCGTGGGGCGGAATCAAAAGCAGATATGACGTTTGTTAAGGAGCAATGTGAACAGAGGGATCTTCTATGTGAAGCAAAACAAATAAATGTGTCTGCCTACCAAAAGGAAAAGAAACTCAGTGTGCAAGTTGCAGCAAGAGAATGTCGCTATGCTTTTTATGAAAAAGTGATGAAGAAATATCGAGCGGATGTTCTGGCGCTCGGTCATCATGCAGACGATCAGGTGGAAACCATCCTGATGAGGCTTGGAAGGGGATCATCCATGGCAGGATATGCCGGGATTCTTCCTAGACGGACCTTTGGGGGTGGCGTCATTGTACGACCCCTCTTGCTTGTCACAAAGTCGGAAATCTTGGAGTATTTAACAGCGGAGCACGTTCCATTCAGGCATGACCCAAGCAATGATAAGGATGCCTACAGAAGAAACAGGCTGCGGCATCACATTTTGCCCGTTCTGAAGGAGGAATTCCCAGGGCTTCATGAGAGATTTCAAGCTTTCAGCGAGCAGGTACAGGAAAGTGAACAATACATAGAGGCATTAATGGAAAAGGAATGGATTGACATTATTATAAGCAAAGCAAAAGATAGAGTGGTATTGGATAGAAAACCTTTGCTTTTCATGGCTAAACCTTTACAAAGGCGTGGGATTCAACTAATATTAAACTATCTCTATAATAATGAAATTCCTCCATCTCTTTCCTCTATACATATTGATAATTTATTATCCTTATTGGAAAGTGAACACCCTTCTGGAAGGCTGCATTTCCCACATGGCTTACAGGTTATCAAATCCTATAATGAATGCACATTGACATTTAACAAGGATGAATGTGATGTAACCTACAAGCATATGCTTGAAGTCCCAGGTAATGTGGCGCTACCGGCCGATATGATGATCACCAGCGAGATCAAGGCACAAGATAAACCTCGACATGTCAAAGAAAATCAAGCTGTAATTGATTTATCCAAGGTCACACTTCCACTGTATGCGAGAACCCGACTTGACGGTGACCGTATCAAACTGAAGGGGACAAATGGCTCCAAAAAAATCAAAAGTATCTTCATCGAAGGGAAAATACCTCTACAACAACGAGATTCATGGCCTTTGATCGTGGATGCCAATCAGGAGATTTTATGGATGCCCATGCTTAAACGTTCCGCTTTCGAAGCAACAGAGGAAACAGTGGGTCCTGTTTTAGTATTAACTTGCAAGACGAGTCAAAAAGTTTGGGAGGCAACAAAAAAATGAACAAAGATATCGAAAAAGTACTATTTAGTGAAGAAGAGCTTCAAGTAAAGGTTAGAGAACTAGGTGCACAATTAACAGAGGACTACAGCGATCGTTTTCCTTTGGCAATCGGAGTATTAAAGGGCGCAATGCCTTTTATGGGCGACCTTATCAAACGTATGGATACATATTTAGAAATGGATTTCATGGACGTTTCAAGCTACGGAAACTCCACTGTTTCCTCTGGTGAAGTAAAAATCCTAAAAGACTTGGATACTTCAGTAGAAGGAAGAGACATCCTGATCATTGAGGACATCATCGACAGTGGCTTGACTCTAAGCTACCTGGTGGAATTGTTCCGCTACCGTAAAGCGAAATCCATTAAAATCGTAACACTGCTTGACAAGCCAAGCGGGAGAAAAGCAGATATCAAAGCGGACTATGTCGGGTTCATCGTACCAGACGAATTTGTAGTAGGATATGGCCTTGATTACGCTGAAAGATATCGTAACCTTCCGTATATCGGAGTATTAAAACCTGAAATTTATTCTAACGTAGAAGAATAAGCTATCCCAATACAGATTCCTTGAATTGGATTAATTTACTATGTTACTATTGGTTTAGTTTGGCTATCGTGGGAGGAGGTAAGGGATGAACAGAATATTTCGTAATACCATCTTTTATTTATTAATATTTTTAGTGGTCATTGGTGTTGTGAGCTTTTTTAATAGCCCAAACACGAGCGAAAAACCGATCACCTATAATACATTCATCCAGAATCTTGAAGAAAATAAGGTGGAGGAATTCACCATCCAACCAACACGTTCCGTGTATGAAGCACGCGGTAAGTTGGAAGGGGCTACAGAAGGAGAAACGTTTGTAACGGTCTTCCCGAATAGTGCCAGTGCCCTAGAGCGCGTGGAAAACATTGCAGAAGAACAAAACATTCAAATGACAGTTGACCCTGCGGAAGAAACAAGCGGGTGGGTAACCTTCTTTACTTCCATCATTCCTTTTGTCATTATCTTTATCTTATTCTTCTTCTTACTGAATCAAGCGCAAGGCGGCGGAAGTCGTGTCATGAACTTTGGTAAAAGTAAGGCGAAGCTATATAGCGAAGAGAAGAAAAAGGTTAAATTTAAAGACGTTGCCGGTGCGGATGAGGAAAAGCAAGAGCTTGTCGAGGTTGTGGAATTCTTGAAGGATCCACGCAAATTCTCCGAGCTTGGTGCACGTATCCCTAAAGGGGTTCTGCTTGTGGGACCTCCAGGTACAGGTAAAACGTTACTTGCAAGAGCTGTTGCCGGAGAAGCTGGCGTTCCATTCTTCTCGATCAGTGGTTCTGACTTTGTGGAAATGTTCGTCGGGGTCGGTGCATCCCGTGTACGTGACTTATTCGAAAATGCGAAAAAGAATGCTCCTTGTATCATCTTCATCGATGAAATTGATGCAGTAGGACGTCAGCGTGGAGCTGGTCTCGGCGGAGGTCACGATGAGCGTGAACAAACCTTGAACCAATTGCTAGTTGAAATGGACGGTTTCGGAGCGAACGAAGGGATCATCATTGTTGCAGCAACGAACAGACCGGACATTCTTGACCCGGCATTATTGAGACCTGGACGTTTTGACCGCCAAATTACCGTAGATCGTCCTGACTTAAAAGGCCGTGAAGCGGTGCTGAAAGTACATGCAAGAAATAAACCTATCGATGATAGTATCAATATGAAGACAATCGCAATGCGTACCCCTGGATTCTCCGGGGCCGACCTTGAAAACTTGCTAAATGAAGCTGCACTTGTTGCTGCGAGACATGACAAAAAGCAAATTGATATGTTGGATATTGATGAGGCAATCGACAGGGTCATTGCAGGACCTGCCAAAAAGAGCAGGGTAATCTCCCAAAAAGAGCGCAATATCGTTGCTTATCATGAAGCGGGACATACCATCATCGGTGTAGTATTAGATGAAGCTGATACCGTACATAAAGTTACGATTGTACCTCGCGGGCAGGCTGGCGGTTATGCTGTCATGCTTCCAAAAGAAGATCGTTACTTTATGACAAAACCAGAGCTATTAGACAAAATCACCGGTTTACTTGGTGGTCGTGTAGCAGAGGAAATCACATTTGGCGAAGCAAGTACCGGCGCCCATAATGACTTCCAGCGTGCAACAGGAATAGCACGTAAAATGGTAACTGAATACGGAATGAGCGAAAAGCTTGGACCGTTGCAATTTGGTCAAGCTTCAGGAGGCCAAGTCTTCCTTGGGCGTGATATCCAAAACGAGCAAAACTACAGTGATGCCATTGCGCATGAAATTGATATGGAGATTCAACGTTTCATTAAAGAGAGTTATGAAAGAGCGAAGCAGATCCTTACGGAGAACCGTGATAAGCTCGAGCTTGTAGCACAAACACTTTTAGAGGTTGAAACACTTGATGCAGATCAAATCAGACACCTATTTGACAAAGGGAAGCTTCCAGAACTTCCTGTAAAAGTCGATGGTGGCGAAGATGTGAAAGTGAACATCAACTCTAAAAAAGATGCAGACAAAATTGAATCTACCGACGAGAACAAACCTGAATAAACAAAAAGGTGCCTGGAATAAATCTCAGGCACCTTTTTTATGTGATCCTAGGCGTTAAATCGAAATACCCCCTTTTGAATGAAGTGCAGGGGCACTCCTGTTTCTAGCTGTTGATTGGAGCAAAAGGCGAAGGCTTCAGCAGCGCCCCTAGGAAAGCGAAGCCATTTGCGGAAATCAACAGCGGCGTTTAATGAAGTCCCACGAAGTGAGGTGGCTCAAGCACACGCCCTCTGGATAAGCGAACCCCGGAACGGAAGGAAACAGGAAGTTAACGCAAACGCAAGAATTCTGTCGAATCATGATTTCCCAAGGAATAATTATTTCTATTGGGTCAGTTAGGTTACCATATAGTATAATGAAACTAATTTTAAAGCATGGTGGGGATATAAATGTTATTTGTGTTGGACGTAGGTAATACCAATACCGTAATAGGTGTATATGACGGAGAAGAATTAAAGCATCACTGGCGTGTCGAAACAAGCCGTAATAAAACGGAAGACGAATTCGGGATGATCTTCAAATCCCTTCTAGAACATGTAGGCTTAAGCTTTAAAGACTTTGAAGGAATCATCATTTCTTCAGTCGTGCCGCCAATCATGTTCTCCCTAGAAAGAATGTGTCAAAAATATTTTCATTTAAAACCATTGATTGTCGGACCCGGTATTAAAACAGGTTTAAACATAAAGTATGAAAATCCAAGAGAAGTTGGAGCCGACAGAATCGTTAATGCGGTGGCGGGTATACATCTTTACGGAAGCCCTCTAGTGATCGTTGACTTTGGTACGGCAACAACCTATTGCTACATAAACGAAGACAAGCAATACATGGGCGGCGCCATTGCACCTGGAATCAGTATTTCGACAGAAGCGCTTTATTCTCGTGCATCTAAACTCCCTAGAATAGAAATAGCAAGACCAGATGGAGTGATTGGCAAAAACACCGTAAGTGCGATGCAAGCCGGCATTCTTTTTGGCTATGTTGGCCAAGTTGAGGGTATCGTAAATCGTATGAAGAAACAAAGCGATGTGACACCGAAAGTCATTGCAACAGGCGGCCTTGCTGCACTTATTGGCCATGAATCAGATGTCATTGATATTGTCGATCCGTTCTTGACGTTAAAAGGACTGCATTTAATTTACATGAAAAATACTAAAGAAGATTAAATCGCGAAAGGAGCTAACTAGCATGTCAGACTATCTTGTAAAAGCATTGGCTTTTGAAGGCCAAGTTCGTGCATATGGAATAAGAACAACAGATACAGTGGGGGAGGCTCAAAAGCGCCATATGACATGGCCAACCGCTTCCGCTGCACTAGGACGGGCAATGACTGCATCCGTCATGATGGGTGCCATGTTAAAGGGTGAAAATAAACTCACTGTAAAAATTGATGGCGGAGGACCGATTGGAGTAATCTTAGTCGACAGCAATGCAAAGGGGCAGGTTCGCGGCTATGTTACCAATCCTCAAACACACTTTGACCTGAATCAGCACGGAAAGCTTGATGTGGCCCGTGCGGTAGGAACAAACGGGACGCTATCAGTTGTAAAAGACCTTGGATTAAGAGACCATTTCTCCGGACAGACAGAGTTAGTATCTGGAGAGCTTGGAGAAGATTTTACGTATTATCTTGTCTCTTCCGAGCAGGTTCCATCTGCAGTCGGAGTGGGTGTACTTGTGAACCCTGATAACACTATCCTTGCATCAGGCGGATTTATCATTCAGCTTTTACCTGGAACATCAGAAGAGACCATTGCAGTGATTGAAGAAAAAATCAGTAATATGACTCCGGTGTCCAAATTGATTGAAAAAGGCTTGAGCCCAGAGGAACTGTTAACAGAAATACTTGGGGAAGGAAACATTAAGTTCCTTGAAACCATGCCGATTGAATTCAAATGCACATGCTCAAAAGAGCGTTTTGAACAAGCGATTATTTCTTTAGGTGAGAAGGATATCACAGAGATTATAGAAGAAGAAGGTCAAGCGGAAACGCACTGTCATTTCTGTAATGCCAAGTATCTTTTCAACAAAGAGGAACTAGAAGCGATGAGGGAGCAAGTGAAAGGCTAGGGGGCATATATGAACCAAAAGCGGAGATTAAAACAAAAGTGGGTATGGAATATCATTTTTGGTCTTGTGATTATCAATTGCCTCACACTAATTGTAGTGGTAAAGCAGACGTTCTCTTTAAAAGAGGCGGCTGACGCAAGTGCCTTTGTAAACGGCCAGGCTAATATAGTGGCAACGGTCGGGGATACCGTTATTACAAGAAAAGATATGCTAGAGGAACTTGAAGGCATGTATGGGCAGGAAATGCTCACAAAAATGGTAAATAATGAAGTGGTTAAACAAATTGCGAAGAAATACAAGGTAACGGTATCGGAACAGTCTGTGGACCGTGAATGGAAAATGATCAAAACAATGTACAGCCGTTCTCCCCTGCATGCTAATACTTCCGAGGAGCTTGTGAAGGAACAAATTCGTTCCAGCTTATTGCTTGAAGAATTGCTTGTAAAGGATGTCAACATACCAGAAGCTGAGTTAGAAAATTATTACCAAGAGAACAAACAACTTTATACGATTGAGGATTCTTTTCATCTCTCACATATTATTGTTGAAACCAAAGATGAGGCAGAGGCTGTTGTAAAGGAATTAGAGGACGGATCCAATTTTACGTCGCTTGCGATGGAAGTATCAACAGATGAGTTGACGGCCAATCAAGGGGGCGATCTTGGATTTTTAACTCATGAGTCCCAAGTATTTCCGAGTATCTATATGACGGAAGCCGCAAATTTAAAGGAGAAATCGTGGAGCGAACCCATTTCTGTTGATGACAAGTACGCCATTATTTACTTGCATGAAAAAATGGACGGAGTCACGTATTCCTTTAAGGAAGTGAAAGATCAAATTCGTCGTCACCTCGCCATGGAACATATGGATGGTTCGGTAGATGCCTCGATATTTTGGGACGAGGTCGGGGTAGAGTGGAATCTTCCGACTGCACAATAGGTCGAATCAAATAAATTGACAATTCAGATTTAGTGGTGTTAAATGGGATTAATCCGACAAAAACACTAAGTTTTAAAGATAGGGGGCAAAACAATTGGTACGAGTAGCAAATTCTATTGATGAGTTAGTGGGGAACACTCCCGTCGTAAAGCTGAATCGAATTGTAGAAGAAGATATGGCCGATGTGTATTTAAAGCTTGAATTTATGAATCCGGGCAGCAGTGTAAAAGACCGTATTGCCTTAGCGATGCTTAATGCTGCTATAGAAGACGGCAAATTAAAAGAAGGCGATACGATTATTGAGCCTACAAGTGGAAATACCGGGATCGGACTCGCAATGATAGCGGCAGCTAAAGGGTTAAAGGCAATTTTAGTTATGCCGGAAACGATGAGTTTGGAGCGAAGAAACTTACTTCGTGCATATGGTGCGGAATTGGTGCTTACTCCTGGTCCAGAGGGCATGGGTGGAGCGATTCGAAAAGCAGAAGAACTAGCTAAAGAAAAAGGGTTATTTATGCCGCAGCAGTTTAATAATCCGGCAAACCCTGAAATACATCGCAACACTACAGGTAAAGAGATTGTGGAGCAATTTAGCGACGGACTTGATGCCTTTGTATCAGGTATCGGCACAGGCGGTACGATTACAGGGGCCGGCGAGGTCTTGAAGGAGGCCTTCCCAGGCATTAAGATTGTTGCCGTGGAGCCTGCAGATTCCCCGGTGCTTTCCGGCGGAAAACCAGGGCCCCATAAGATTCAGGGAATCGGTGCAGGATTTGTGCCTTCTATTTTGAATACCGACATCTACGATCAGGTCATTACGGTGAAAAATGAAGAAGCGTTTGAATATGCCCGCCTTGCTGCAAAGCGAGAAGGTTTATTGGGAGGTATATCTTCCGGCGCTGCCATTTCCGCTGCCTTGCAAGTGGCAAAGGAACTTGGAAAAGGAAAAAAGGTGCTGGCGATCATCCCAAGTAATGGGGAACGCTATTTGAGCACACCATTATATCAATTTGAAGAATAGGTTATCTTAAGGGAGACAGTCATTTGAGCTGTTTCCCTTTTCTTTTATCGTGCAACAGAGTGTAATTTTCATGTAATATAAGGGTAGTATGCAATTTAGGAGCGTGACAGCAAGAATGCAAAAGGTGCCTGTAGGAATCAAAGTGACGTTAAATGAAAATCAATGGTTTGAAACATATAAAACTCTTGCGAAAGATAAGCCGTATCATGTTCTGTTGGAAAGTGGACGCGGGGGAAGATACCATATTATCGGACTTGATCCAATCGCCTCCATTCAAGGGAAAGGACAAGAGCTGCAGATTGATTATTTGAACGGAAAGAAGGAAAAGAGAGATGGAAATCCTTTGGCATTATTGCAAGAGGTAATCTCTGAGCGATCTATTCGCAAGTTTTCAGGGTTTCCGGATTTTACAGGAGGAGCGATTGGCTATCTGACCTATGATTACGTCAGATACATTGAACGTTTACCGGAAATCGCGGAGAATGACCTTGCCTTGCCTGATCTTTACTTTTTGTTATTTGATGATGTATTCGTATATGACAAGCAAGAAAGCATGCTCTATTTGATTACCCATGCGCATGAAGGACAAGAGGAGTCTGCAAAAACACGACTGGAACATTATAAAAAGCAATGGGAACAGCCAATCGAAGAAACGATTTATCCATACACGCCAGAAAGACAACCTGCCGAAAACAGAGAAGTTTCTTTTACAGAAGAAGACTTCATTAAAGCTGTTAAAAAGGTTCAAGCTTACATTGCACAGGGGGATGTTTTTCAGGTGAACCTTTCGGTGAGACAGGCAGAGCCGCTTGTGACTCATCCAATGGAGGTTTACACGGCTTTGAGAAAAGTCAATCCCTCTCCGTATATGGGGTATTTGCAATTCCCTGATTTCCAACTGGTCAGCGGTTCCCCGGAACTTTTAGTGAAGAAAAAGGATGATGTCGTAAGTACGCGGCCGATTGCGGGGACAAGATCGCGCGGTAAGACCGACGAAGAGGACCGCAGGCTTGCACAAGAACTGATCGATAATGAAAAAGAGCGTGCCGAACATGTCATGCTGGTGGACCTGGAGCGGAACGACCTGGGCCGGGTCTGCCAATACGGCACGGTAGAAGTAAATGAGTTCATGGCGATTGAAAAATATTCGCATGTCATGCACATTGTTTCAAATGTCCAAGGTGTATTGAAAGAAGGAAAGAATATTTCGGACATCATCGAAGCGACCTTCCCGGGCGGTACGATAACAGGCGCGCCAAAGGTAAGGACGATGGAGATCATAGAAGAACTTGAGCCGGTAAGACGTTCTGTATATACTGGTTCCATAGGGTGGATTGGCTATGATGGAGAAATGGAACTGAATATCTCCATTCGAACGATGATTGCTAAAGACGGCATGGCATATGTGCAGGCCGGTGCCGGAGTGGTCATTGATTCTGTGCCAAAGCGGGAATATAAGGAATCCCTTAAAAAAGCCGCGGCCCTGTGGAAAGCGAAAGAGCTGAGTGAAGAGGAGTTAAAAAAACGAGCAGAGGTGAGAGTATGATTTTAATGATCGATAATTATGATTCATTTACGTACAATTTGGTGCAATACTTAGGGGAGCTTGGAGAGGAATTAGTGGTAAAAAGAAATGACGAAATTACCATTGAGGAGATAGAAGCGCTCAACCCTGAATTTTTAATGATATCTCCTGGACCTTGTTCGCCGAATGAGGCAGGAATTAGTTTGGAAGTAATCAAGCATTTTGCCGGAAAGAAGCCTATTTTTGGCGTGTGCCTTGGACATCAATCCATTGCGCAAGTTTTTGGAGGAGATGTCATCCAGGCGGAGAGATTGATGCATGGAAAAACGTCTGAGATGCATCATGATGGGAACACCATCTTCCGTACACTGGCAAACCCTTTTGTTGCGACAAGATACCATTCTTTGATTGTAAAAAAGGAGACCCTTCCGGAATGCTTTGAGATAACAGCATGGACAGATCAAGATGAAATTATGGCCATCCGACACAAAGAGCTGCCAATTGAAGGAGTTCAATTTCATCCAGAGTCCATCATGACCTCGGTAGGAAAAGAATTATTACGTAACTTCATTACAACCTACTCTGCAAAAAAGGTCTAACATGATTGTTTATAAAGATGGCAGCTGGCTGCCAATAGAAGAGACAAATGTTTCGGTTATGGATCACGGTTTTTTATATGGAGTCGGGCTTTTTGAAACGTTCCGGACGTATAATGGTGTCCCTTACTTGTTTCACGATCACCTAAAACGTTTGAGGGACGGGTTGGAGTCCGTTTATATCGAGTGGAGCCATACAGATGAAGAACTACATGAACTGGTAACAGAAGCATTGAAGAAAAACGGTTTAACGGATGGTGTAATCCGGCTGAATGTTACTGCCGGCATCAGCAACTGGGGCCTTCCGACTGAGACATACCGGGCCCCGTCCTTGCTGTTGTTTACAAGACCTGTGCCTGATTTTACAACTGAAAATAAAGATGCAGTAGTTTTGGAGCGGCGTCGTAATACCCCTGAAGGTGATACGAGGTTAAAGTCTCACCACTACTTAAATAACCTTTTAGGTAAAAGGGAATTAGGGAATCAACTTGATGTAGAGGGAATTTTTCTTACAGAGGAAGGCTTTGTGGCAGAAGGACTAGTATCCAATATTTTTTGGATCAAAGAAGACGTTGTCCATACCCCGAGTATTTCAACGGGAATTTTAAGTGGAGTGACTAGAAAGTTCATTCTGCACCTATGCTCTTTGCTTGAACTGGAAGTAAAGGAAGGGAAGTTCCCTCTTGAAGAGTTGATGCAAGCGGATGAAGTCTTTATCACAAACTCCACCCAGGAAATAATAAAAATTTCTAAACTAGATGACACCGTATTCCCTGCGCTGGCATCATCGCGGCTCGCTTGTCTGAAAGATTTATATAACCAGGGTACCAACCAGCAATTATTGTCCTATCAACAGGTAAAGAAGGTAGATTGGAAAAATGGGAAATACGAACTTATATCAAACGAAGTTGACATGCGGACCATATAATTTGCCGCTTGGGGTAAAAACCTTAATCATGGGGATCTTGAATGCCACGCCTGATTCTTTTTCCGATGGAGGAAAATACAACGAAGTGGAAAGAGCAGTCTTGCGCGCGAAGGAACTCGTAGAACAAGGCGCAGACATCCTTGATATTGGCGGGGAATCAACCAGGCCTGGCGCGGAGAAAGTGAGCCTTGAGAAAGAGCTTGAGCGGGTCATTCCAATCATCGAAGCCATTTCGAGGGAAGTACAAGTGCCTATTTCCATCGACACTTATAAAGCAGAGGTTGCAAAGCAGGCTATACAGGCCGGTGCCCATATCATCAATGACGTGTGGGGGGCAAAGGGTGATCCCGACATGCCCGCTGTGGCCGCCGAGCTTCAAGTGCCGATCATTCTTATGCAAAACAGGCAAGAGCGTGACTACCACCAGTTGATTCCGGATATGATTAGTGACTTGTTTGAAAGCATCACGCTGGTTAAGCGTGCTGGCGTGAAGGATGAAAATATCATCTTAGACCCAGGAATAGGATTTGCCAAAACATATGAAGACAATATTAAAGTGATGCAAAAACTTGATCACTTCCATACACTTGGTTACCCGCTGCTGCTTGGTACGTCTAGAAAAAGGTTTATCGGCCATGTCCTGGATCTTCCGGCTGAGGAGAGAATGGAAGGGACCGGGGCAACTGTGTGCCTTGGCATCCAAAAGGGCTGCCATATTGTACGGGTACATGATGTAAAAGAGATTGCACGAATGGCAAAGATGATGGATGCCATGCTTTTTGAGGGAGGGCTTACCTATCGATAAAATATATGTAAATCAGATGAGATTTTATGGTTACCATGGTGTATTTCCGGAAGAAACCAAACTTGGCCAACGGTTTATGATTGATCTGACAGTGGAACTTGATCTATCCAAGGCTGGGAAATCAGATGACCTTACCCAATCCGTTAACTATGCAGATCTTTATAATACATGTAAAAAAGTGGTGGAAGGTGAAACGCATAAACTAGTGGAGACCGTGGCCGAGAGAATAGCAGAGGAGATCCTCTCTTCTTTTGAATTGATTAAAAGTTGTACCATCAAAGCAATCAAACCGGATCCACCTATTCCTGGACACTATGAATCTGTCGCAGTAGAGATTACAAGGGGCCGGACGTCATGAATATCGCATATATTGCCCTGGGGTCCAATCAAGGAAATCGTGCCCGGTACCTCGAGCAGGCCGTGCAGCAGATTAGGGAACATGACAAGATAACCGTGGAGAAGGAATCTTCCATCTATGAAACAGATCCTGTTGGCTATAAAGAACAGGATAAATTTTTAAATATGGTAATTAAAGTAAAAACCGCATTGGATCCTGTTGATTTATTAAAGGTGCTGCAAGGATTCGAACATTTTTTTGGCAGAAAAAGAGAGGTGCGCTGGGGGCCGCGTACTTTAGACCTTGACATTTTATTGTATAACCAAGAAAATATTGAAACAGAAGAGCTTATTATCCCGCATCCAAGAATGTGGGAAAGGGCTTTTGTTTTTGTGCCTTTAATGGAGATCGCGGAAAGTAAAGATCTGCCCATAGAGATAGATAGAAAAGAACTTCTTGTACAACAAGATAGAGAAGGGGTACATGTATGGAAGCCGAAAGATGGGGAAGACGTATCCGGGCTTACCGAAAGCTGAAAGGATATACCCAAGAATCATTTGCAAAGAATCTTCATATCTCAGTCTCTGTTTTAGGAGAGGTTGAACGGGGAAACCGAGTTCCTTCAGAGGATCTGATTCAGTTGATTGCTCAGGAACTGAATATTACGGTCAAGGAACTCGAACCACCAGAACTTACCAAGGAGGAGGTCAACAACTAATGTTAAAAATCGGTGATATCACGATGAAAAACCAAGTGGTCTTGGCACCGATGGCAGGAGTTTGTAATGCTGCATTCCGCCTTACGGTGAAAGAGTTTGGAGCGGGCCTTGTCTGTGCCGAGATGGTAAGTGATAAAGCGATCCTCTATAAAAATGCCAAAACCATGGGTATGCTTTATATAGATGAGCGTGAGAAACCACTGAGCCTGCAAATCTTCGGAGGCGAGAAAGATACGCTTGTAGAAGCAGCAAAATTCGTGGACAAAAACACGACAGCAGACATCATTGATATTAATATGGGATGCCCGGTACCGAAAATCGTCAAATGTGACGCAGGTGCTAGATGGTTGCTTGACTC
Organism: Sutcliffiella horikoshii; assembly: GCF_044809035.1. Classification (GTDB taxonomy): domain Bacteria; phylum Bacillota; class Bacilli; order Bacillales; family Bacillaceae_I; genus Sutcliffiella_A; species Sutcliffiella_A horikoshii_G. The sequence continues at coordinate 91,019 of NZ_CP085237.1, forward strand.
AAACAAAATCTATGAAATGGTGTCAGCGGTAGTAGATGCAGTCGACAAGCCGGTTACGGTAAAAATGCGTACAGGTTGGGACGAGGAGCATATCTTTGCCATTGAAAATGCTCGTGCCGTTGAACGTGCAGGCGGGCAAGCGGTAGCGGTCCATGGCCGTACTAGAGTCCAAATGTATGAGGGGCATGCAGACTGGGACATCATCAAGCAAGTGAAAGAGTCTGTAAACATCCCTGTCATTGGAAACGGAGATGTTCAAACTCCTCAAGATGCAAAAAGAATGATCGAGGAAACGGGAGTCGACGGTGTGATGATCGGCCGTGCGGCACTAGGTAATCCTTGGATGATTTATAGTACCGTACAGTACTTGGAAACAGGGAAACTTGTAGGAGAACCGTCTGTTCGAGAAAAAATGGACGTATGTAAACTGCACCTTGATCGCCTGATCGACTTAAAAGGAGAAAATGTAGCAGTGCGTGAAATGCGTAAACATGCAGCGTGGTACCTAAAAGGCATCCGCGGCAACGCGATAGTACGTAATTCTATTAATGAATGCAACACAAGAATGGACCTTGTAAGTCTAATTGACAACCTTGTTGAAGAGTCCGAGCAAAAAGAAGCGCTGAACGCACAGGTGATGTAAACCAAGCCAGGCGATTGTACCCTAAAAACACTATCGAACTGCCAGTAAGTTGCTACTGGCAGTTTTAGCTTTATTTATAGTTGGAAAGTCTATATGATAGATAAAAGAAAAGCTGCTACATAAATGGAGTAGATAAATTACTAGTTGGAGTTGAATAGAATGAGTGAAGAATTAAACTTGAATGACCAATTAATGGTTAGGAGAGAAAAATTACAAAAACACCGTGATAAAGGATTAGATCCGTTTGGAGCTAGATTTGAGCGCACAAATGATTCCAAAGAACTGATCAGTCAGTACGGTGAAATCGAAAAAGAACAGTTGGACGAGCAGGAAATCCCTGTAACGCTTGCTGGTCGTATCATGACAAAGCGCGGCAAAGGAAAAGCCGGCTTTGCCCATATCCAAGATCTTACAGGCCAAATCCAACTTTACATCCGTAAAGATGCAGTAGGAGAAGAAGCTTACGAAATCTTCAACTCAGCAGATATCGGGGACATTGTCGGAGTATCAGGCTTTGTTTTCAAAACAAAAGTAGGCGAGCTTTCCATTAAAGCAACTTCCTTTGAACTGCTTACAAAAGCATTGCGTCCACTGCCCGAGAAATACCACGGACTTAAAGATGTGGAACAACGCTACCGTCAACGCTACCTGGACCTGATTACTAACCCAGAAAGCAGAGAAACATTCATTGCTCGTTCTAAGATTATCCAAGCAATGCGCCGTTACCTGGACGACCATGGCTACCTAGAAGTAGAAACGCCAATGATGCATTCCATCGCCGGTGGAGCTTCAGCGCGTCCGTTCATCACACATCACAACACATTAGATATGACTTTATATATGCGTATAGCTATTGAGCTCCACTTAAAACGCCTGATTGTCGGCGGTCTGGAGAAAGTCTATGAAATTGGCCGTGTATTCCGTAACGAAGGGGTATCCACTCGACATAATCCTGAATTCACGATGATTGAACTATATGAAGCTTACGCTGACTATAAGGACATCATGAGCCTGACAGAAAACCTTGTTGCGCACATTGCCAAGGAAGTGTTAGGTAGCACGAAGGTTCAATACGGCGACAGTGAAATTGATCTGACGCCAGAGTGGAAGCGACTGCACATGGTAGACGCAGTTAAAGAAGCAACAGGTGTAGACTTCTGGCAGCAGATGACTGATGAGGAAGCGCGTGCTCATGCAAAAGAACATGGCATTCAAATTACCGAACATATGCAGTTCGGTCATATCTTGAACGAATTCTTTGAACAAAAAGTAGAAGAGACGCTTATTCAGCCTACATTCATCTATGGGCACCCAGTGGAAATTTCTCCGCTAGCCAAGAAGAATGCAGAAGACCCGCGTTTCACTGATCGTTTTGAATTGTTCATCGTTGGCCGTGAACATGCAAATGCCTTCACAGAGCTCAACGATCCAATCGATCAAAAAGAGCGTTTCGAGGCACAGCTTAAAGAAAAAGAGCAAGGTAACGACGAAGCGCACGAAATGGATCACGACTTCATAGAGGCATTAGAATACGGTATGCCGCCAACAGGAGGACTGGGAATCGGTATCGACCGCCTTGTTATGTTGTTAACAAACTCTCCTTCTATTAGAGATGTGTTGTTATTCCCACAAATGAGACATCGTTAATCTTATAAAGTAACGCCGCGCTGCAAGAAGCAGTGCGGCGTTTTTTGTTAAGGAATAGAGACAGGGAAAACTGTTTATATAGAGAGAAAATAGGCACTGAATAATGCGACTATTACAACATTAGCGTTTAACGAAAATAATCGAAAAAACCTATTGCCTTTGTATTCTAGCGATGGTATATTAATATTCGTTGTCACAAACGACATCGTTTCTTCCGAAAAAAAGATATGAAAAAAGTTGTTGACACAAACCGATAGATTTGGTAAGATAATAAAGTCGCCTTGAGAGAGACGACAGAGCAAATGATCTTTGAAAACTAAACAAAACAACAGCGTCATAACGTCGGTTCTACGGAACACGACAAAATGATTTAAGTAACACAAGCTAGCAAATTTTGAGCAAATGCTCAGACTCTTTATTGGAGAGTTTGATCCTGGCTCAGGACGAACGCTGGCGGCGTGCCTAATACATGCAAGTCGAGCGGACCTTTTAAAAGCTTGCTTTTGAAAGGTCAGCGGCGGACGGGTGAGTAACACGTGGGCAACCTGCCTGTAAGACTGGGATAACTTCGGGAAACCGGAGCTAATACCGGATAATATAAAGAACCTCCTGGTTCTTTGTTGAAAGATGGTTTCGGCTATCACTTACAGATGGGCCCGCGGCGCATTAGCTAGTTGGTGAGGTAACGGCTCACCAAGGCGACGATGCGTAGCCGACCTGAGAGGGTGATCGGCCACACTGGGACTGAGACACGGCCCAGACTCCTACGGGAGGCAGCAGTAGGGAATCTTCCACAATGGACGAAAGTCTGATGGAGCAACGCCGCGTGAGCGATGAAGGCCTTCGGGTCGTAAAGCTCTGTTGTTAGGGAAGAACAAGTGCGAGAGTAACTGCTCGCACCTTGACGGTACCTAACCAGAAAGCCACGGCTAACTACGTGCCAGCAGCCGCGGTAATACGTAGGTGGCAAGCGTTGTCCGGAATTATTGGGCGTAAAGCGCGCGCAGGTGGTCCTTTAAGTCTGATGTGAAAGCCCACGGCTCAACCGTGGAGGGTCATTGGAAACTGGGGGACTTGAGTGCAGAAGAGGAAAGTGGAATTCCAAGTGTAGCGGTGAAATGCGTAGAGATTTGGAGGAACACCAGTGGCGAAGGCGACTTTCTGGTCTGTAACTGACACTGAGGCGCGAAAGCGTGGGGAGCAAACAGGATTAGATACCCTGGTAGTCCACGCCGTAAACGATGAGTGCTAAGTGTTAGAGGGTTTCCGCCCTTTAGTGCTGCAGCTAACGCATTAAGCACTCCGCCTGGGGAGTACGGTCGCAAGACTGAAACTCAAAGGAATTGACGGGGGCCCGCACAAGCGGTGGAGCATGTGGTTTAATTCGAAGCAACGCGAAGAACCTTACCAGGTCTTGACATCCTCTGACACTCCTAGAGATAGGACGTTCCCCTTCGGGGGACAGAGTGACAGGTGGTGCATGGTTGTCGTCAGCTCGTGTCGTGAGATGTTGGGTTAAGTCCCGCAACGAGCGCAACCCTTGATCTTAGTTGCCAGCATTCAGTTGGGCACTCTAAGGTGACTGCCGGTGACAAACCGGAGGAAGGTGGGGATGACGTCAAATCATCATGCCCCTTATGACCTGGGCTACACACGTGCTACAATGGACGGTACAAAGGGCAGCAAAACCGCGAGGTCGAGCCAATCCCATAAAACCGTTCTCAGTTCGGATTGCAGGCTGCAACTCGCCTGCATGAAGCCGGAATCGCTAGTAATCGCGGATCAGCATGCCGCGGTGAATACGTTCCCGGGCCTTGTACACACCGCCCGTCACACCACGAGAGTTTGTAACACCCGAAGTCGGTGGGGTAACCTTTTGGAGCCAGCCGCCTAAGGTGGGACAGATGATTGGGGTGAAGTCGTAACAAGGTAGCCGTATCGGAAGGTGCGGCTGGATCACCTCCTTTCTAAGGAATGTACGCTTGTTGTTTTGTTTAGTTTTGAGAGAGCATTCTCTCATATTTAGATAAATCATCCGATTTATCCTTGTTGTTCCTTGAAAACTAGATAATGTAACTAATATCAAGATATTCACAGAATATCGTTCATCTTAGTAATTTTCTTTATAGATATCATCGCTGATATCGACACATGACCATATTGGTCAACGGTTAAGTTATTAAGGGCGCACGGTGGATGCCTTGGCACTAGGAGCCGATGAAGGACGGGACTAACACCGATATGCTTCGGGGAGCTGTAAGTAAGCTTTGATCCGGAGATTTCCGAATGGGGAAACCCACTGTTCGTAATGGAACAGTATCCTTATCTGAATACATAGGGTATGGAAGGCAGACCCGGGGAACTGAAACATCTTAGTACCCGGAGGAAGAGAAAGCAAATGCGATTTCCTGAGTAGCGGCGAGCGAAACGGAATTAGCCCAAACCAAGAGGCTTGCCTCTTGGGGTTGTAGGACACTCAACATGGAGTTACAAAGGAACGGGGTAAATGAAGCGACCTGGAAAGGTCCGTCATAGAAGGTAAAAACCCTGTAGTTGAAACTTCGTTCCCTCCTGAGTGGATCCTGAGTACGGCGGGACACGAGAAATCCCGTCGGAAGCAGGGAGGACCATCTCCCAAGGCTAAATACTCCCTAGTGACCGATAGTGAACCAGTACCGTGAGGGAAAGGTGAAAAGCACCCCGGAAGGGGAGTGAAATAGATCCTGAAACCGTGTGCCTACAAGTAGTTAGAGCCCGTTAATGGGTGATAGCGTGCCTTTTGTAGAATGAACCGGCGAGTTACGATTACGTGCAAGGTTAAGTCGATGAGACGGAGCCGTAGCGAAAGCGAGTCTGAATAGGGCGAATGAGTACGTGGTCGTAGACCCGAAACCAGGTGATCTACCCATGTCCAGGGTGAAGTTCAGGTAACACTGAATGGAGGCCCGAACCGACTCACGTTGAAAAGTGAGCGGATGAGGTGTGGGTAGGGGTGAAATGCCAATCGAACCTGGAGATAGCTGGTTCTCTCCGAAATAGCTTTAGGGCTAGCCTCATGTGTTAGAGTCTTGGAGGTAGAGCACTGATTGGACTAGGGGTCCTCATCGGATTACCGAATTCAGTCAAACTCCGAATGCCAAAGACTTATCCATGGGAGTCAGACTGCGAGTGATAAGATCCGTAGTCAAGAGGGAAACAGCCCAGACCGCCAGCTAAGGTCCCCAAGTATACGTTAAGTGGAAAAGGATGTGGAGTTGCTTAGACAACCAGGATGTTGGCTTAGAAGCAGCCACCATTTAAAGAGTGCGTAATAGCTCACTGGTCGAGTGACTCTGCGCCGAAAATGTACCGGGGCTAAACGTATCACCGAAGCTGCGGACTGTTCTTACGAACAGTGGTAGGAGAGCGTTCTAAGGGCGTTGAAGCTAGACCGTAAGGACTGGTGGAGCGCTTAGAAGTGAGAATGCCGGTATGAGTAGCGAAAGAAGGGTGAGAATCCCTTCCACCGAATGCCTAAGGTTTCCTGAGGAAGGCTCGTCCGCTCAGGGTTAGTCGGGACCTAAGCCGAGGCCGAAAGGCGTAGGCGATGGATAACAGGTTGATATTCCTGTACCACCTCCACTCCGTTTGAGCAATGGGGGGACGCAGAAGGATAGGGTAAGCGCGCTGTTGGATATGCGCGTCTAAGCAGCAAGGCTGAGAAGTAGGCAAATCCGCTTCTTATTAAGGCTGAGCTGTGATAGCGAGGGAAATATAGTACCGAAGTTCCTGATTTCACACTGCCAAGAAAAGCCTCTAGCGAGGAGTATGGTGCCCGTACCGCAAACCGACACAGGTAGGCGAGGAGAGAATCCTAAGGTGAGCGAGAGAACTCTGGTTAAGGAACTCGGCAAAATGACCCCGTAACTTCGGGAGAAGGGGTGCTCTGTTAGGGTGTTAAAGCCCGAGAGAGCCGCAGTGAATAGGCCCAGGCGACTGTTTAGCAAAAACACAGGTCTCTGCGAAGCCGTAAGGCGAAGTATAGGGGCTGACGCCTGCCCGGTGCTGGAAGGTTAAGGGGAGAGGTTAGCGCAAGCGAAGCTTTGAACCGAAGCCCCAGTAAACGGCGGCCGTAACTATAACGGTCCTAAGGTAGCGAAATTCCTTGTCGGGTAAGTTCCGACCCGCACGAAAGGCGTAACGATCTGGGCACTGTCTCAACCAGAGACTCGGTGAAATTATAGTACCTGTGAAGATGCAGGTTACCCGCGACAGGACGGAAAGACCCCGTGGAGCTTTACTGTAGCCTGATATTGAATTTTGGTACAGCTTGTACAGGATAGGTAGGAGCCTGAGAAGCCGGAGCGCTAGCTTCGGTGGAGGCGTCGGTGGGATACTACCCTGGCTGTATTGAAATTCTAACCCGCAGCCCTTATCGGGCTGGGAGACAGTGTCAGGTGGGCAGTTTGACTGGGGCGGTCGCCTCCTAAAGAGTAACGGAGGCGCCCAAAGGTTCCCTCAGAATGGTTGGAAATCATTCGCAGAGTGTAAAGGCACAAGGGAGCTTGACTGCGAGACCTACAAGTCGAGCAGGGACGAAAGTCGGGCTTAGTGATCCGGTGGTTCCGCATGGAAGGGCCATCGCTCAACGGATAAAAGCTACCCCGGGGATAACAGGCTTATCTCCCCCAAGAGTCCACATCGACGGGGAGGTTTGGCACCTCGATGTCGGCTCATCGCATCCTGGGGCTGTAGTCGGTCCCAAGGGTTGGGCTGTTCGCCCATTAAAGCGGTACGCGAGCTGGGTTCAGAACGTCGTGAGACAGTTCGGTCCCTATCCGTCGTGGGCGCAGGAAATTTGAGAGGAGCTGTCCTTAGTACGAGAGGACCGGGATGGACGCACCGCTGGTGTACCAGTTGTCTTGCCAAAGGCATAGCTGGGTAGCTACGTGCGGACGGGATAAGTGCTGAAAGCATCTAAGCATGAAGCCCCCCTCAAGATGAGATTTCCTTTTGCTTCGGCAAGTAAGATCCCTGAAAGATGATCAGGTAGATAGGTTCGAGGTGGAAGCGTGGCGACACGTGCAGCTGACGAATACTAATCGATCGAGGACTTAACCCATATAAGTATCGAAATAAGTGAACGATATGAATGTCTTGATATGAACACATTATCTAGTTTTGAAGGATCAACCTTCAACTGAATATGTCTGGTAATGATGGCGAAGAGGCCACACCCGTTCCCATCCCGAACACGGAAGTTAAGCTCTTCAGCGCCGATGGTAGTTGGGGGATCTCCCCCTGTGAGAGTAGGACGTTGCCAGGCATTTATATGGAGGATTAGCTCAGCTGGGAGAGCATCTGCCTTACAAGCAGAGGGTCGGCGGTTCGATCCCGTCATCCTCCACCATTATTTTTTCACATAGGTTTTTTCACTTAGTGAAAATAACCAACCATTTTATGCCGGTGTAGCTCAGTTGGTAGAGCAACTGACTTGTAATCAGTAGGTCGTGGGTTCGACTCCTATCGCCGGCACCATACTTCCTTGACATAACGTAGTTATGTTCAACTGAATTGCATAGTACCACTTTTATTACGTGCCATTAGCTCAGTCGGTAGAGCATCTGACTTTTAATCAGAGGGTCGAAGGTTCGAGTCCTTCATGGCACACCATTTATCTTGCGGGTGTGGCGGAATTGGCAGACGCGCTAGACTTAGGATCTAGTGTCTTTGACGTGGGGGTTCGAGTCCCTTCACCCGCATTGTAATTTTATATTAGCGGAAGTAGTTCAGTGGTAGAACACCACCTTGCCAAGGTGGGGGTCGCGGGTTCGAATCCCGTCTTCCGCTCCAACAGACTTGCCCTTGCCGGGGTGGCGGAACTGGCAGACGCACAGGACTTAAAATCCTGCGGTAGGTGACTACCGTACCGGTTCGATTCCGGTCCTCGGCACCAGATATTTTTTGCGAACTGCATGAAACTTATATATTGCGCCCGTAGCTCAATTGGATAGAGCGTTTGACTACGGATCAAAAGGTTAGGGGTTCGAGTCCTCTCGGGCGCGCCATTATCGGGGAGTAGCTCAGCTTGGTAGAGCACTTGGTTTGGGACCAAGGGGTCGCAGGTTCAAATCCTGTCTTCCCGACCAGTAGGAAACTTTATATGGGGCCTTAGCTCAGCTGGGAGAGCGCCTGCTTTGCACGCAGGAGGTCAGCGGTTCGATCCCGCTAGGCTCCACCAACAGAACTTTTGATTTAATGATCTTTGAAAACTAAACAAAACAACAGCGTCATAACGTCGGTTCTACGGAACACGACAAAATGATTTAAGTAACACAAGCTAGCAAATTTTGAGCAAATGCTCAGACTCTTTATTGGAGAGTTTGATCCTGGCTCAGGACGAACGCTGGCGGCGTGCCTAATACATGCAAGTCGAGCGGACCTTTTAAAAGCTTGCTTTTGAAAGGTCAGCGGCGGACGGGTGAGTAACACGTGGGCAACCTGCCTGTAAGACTGGGATAACTTCGGGAAACCGGAGCTAATACCGGATAATATAAAGAACCTCCTGGTTCTTTGTTGAAAGATGGTTTCGGCTATCACTTACAGATGGGCCCGCGGCGCATTAGCTAGTTGGTGAGGTAACGGCTCACCAAGGCGACGATGCGTAGCCGACCTGAGAGGGTGATCGGCCACACTGGGACTGAGACACGGCCCAGACTCCTACGGGAGGCAGCAGTAGGGAATCTTCCACAATGGACGAAAGTCTGATGGAGCAACGCCGCGTGAGCGATGAAGGCCTTCGGGTCGTAAAGCTCTGTTGTTAGGGAAGAACAAGTGCGAGAGTAACTGCTCGCACCTTGACGGTACCTAACCAGAAAGCCACGGCTAACTACGTGCCAGCAGCCGCGGTAATACGTAGGTGGCAAGCGTTGTCCGGAATTATTGGGCGTAAAGCGCGCGCAGGTGGTCCTTTAAGTCTGATGTGAAAGCCCACGGCTCAACCGTGGAGGGTCATTGGAAACTGGGGGACTTGAGTGCAGAAGAGGAAAGTGGAATTCCAAGTGTAGCGGTGAAATGCGTAGAGATTTGGAGGAACACCAGTGGCGAAGGCGACTTTCTGGTCTGTAACTGACACTGAGGCGCGAAAGCGTGGGGAGCAAACAGGATTAGATACCCTGGTAGTCCACGCCGTAAACGATGAGTGCTAAGTGTTAGAGGGTTTCCGCCCTTTAGTGCTGCAGCTAACGCATTAAGCACTCCGCCTGGGGAGTACGGTCGCAAGACTGAAACTCAAAGGAATTGACGGGGGCCCGCACAAGCGGTGGAGCATGTGGTTTAATTCGAAGCAACGCGAAGAACCTTACCAGGTCTTGACATCCTCTGACACTCCTAGAGATAGGACGTTCCCCTTCGGGGGACAGAGTGACAGGTGGTGCATGGTTGTCGTCAGCTCGTGTCGTGAGATGTTGGGTTAAGTCCCGCAACGAGCGCAACCCTTGATCTTAGTTGCCAGCATTCAGTTGGGCACTCTAAGGTGACTGCCGGTGACAAACCGGAGGAAGGTGGGGATGACGTCAAATCATCATGCCCCTTATGACCTGGGCTACACACGTGCTACAATGGACGGTACAAAGGGCAGCAAAACCGCGAGGTCGAGCCAATCCCATAAAACCGTTCTCAGTTCGGATTGCAGGCTGCAACTCGCCTGCATGAAGCCGGAATCGCTAGTAATCGCGGATCAGCATGCCGCGGTGAATACGTTCCCGGGCCTTGTACACACCGCCCGTCACACCACGAGAGTTTGTAACACCCGAAGTCGGTGGGGTAACCTTTTGGAGCCAGCCGCCTAAGGTGGGACAGATGATTGGGGTGAAGTCGTAACAAGGTAGCCGTATCGGAAGGTGCGGCTGGATCACCTCCTTTCTAAGGAATGTACGCTTGTTGTTTTGTTTAGTTTTGAGAGAGCATTCTCTCATATTTAGATAAATCATCCGATTTATCCTTGTTGTTCCTTGAAAACTAGATAATGTAACTAATATCAAGATATTCACAGAATATCGTTCATCTTAGTAATTTTCTTTATAGATATCATCGCTGATATCGACACATGACCATATTGGTCAACGGTTAAGTTATTAAGGGCGCACGGTGGATGCCTTGGCACTAGGAGCCGATGAAGGACGGGACTAACACCGATATGCTTCGGGGAGCTGTAAGTAAGCTTTGATCCGGAGATTTCCGAATGGGGAAACCCACTGTTCGTAATGGAACAGTATCCTTATCTGAATACATAGGGTATGGAAGGCAGACCCGGGGAACTGAAACATCTTAGTACCCGGAGGAAGAGAAAGCAAATGCGATTTCCTGAGTAGCGGCGAGCGAAACGGAATTAGCCCAAACCAAGAGGCTTGCCTCTTGGGGTTGTAGGACACTCAACATGGAGTTACAAAGGAACGGGGTAAATGAAGCGACCTGGAAAGGTCCGTCATAGAAGGTAAAAACCCTGTAGTTGAAACTTCGTTCCCTCCTGAGTGGATCCTGAGTACGGCGGGACACGAGAAATCCCGTCGGAAGCAGGGAGGACCATCTCCCAAGGCTAAATACTCCCTAGTGACCGATAGTGAACCAGTACCGTGAGGGAAAGGTGAAAAGCACCCCGGAAGGGGAGTGAAATAGATCCTGAAACCGTGTGCCTACAAGTAGTTAGAGCCCGTTAATGGGTGATAGCGTGCCTTTTGTAGAATGAACCGGCGAGTTACGATTACGTGCAAGGTTAAGTCGATGAGACGGAGCCGTAGCGAAAGCGAGTCTGAATAGGGCGAATGAGTACGTGGTCGTAGACCCGAAACCAGGTGATCTACCCATGTCCAGGGTGAAGTTCAGGTAACACTGAATGGAGGCCCGAACCGACTCACGTTGAAAAGTGAGCGGATGAGGTGTGGGTAGGGGTGAAATGCCAATCGAACCTGGAGATAGCTGGTTCTCTCCGAAATAGCTTTAGGGCTAGCCTCATGTGTTAGAGTCTTGGAGGTAGAGCACTGATTGGACTAGGGGTCCTCATCGGATTACCGAATTCAGTCAAACTCCGAATGCCAAAGACTTATCCATGGGAGTCAGACTGCGAGTGATAAGATCCGTAGTCAAGAGGGAAACAGCCCAGACCGCCAGCTAAGGTCCCCAAGTATACGTTAAGTGGAAAAGGATGTGGAGTTG